>NZ_LGHL01000056.1 GCF_001908205.1 Bradyrhizobium sp. NAS80.1 | reverse complement strand
CGACGGCGCGGCCGCGCGCGCGTGCATCCGCAAAGGCATGATTGAGCAGCGCCAGCGAGTTCGGCACTAGGATCGCCGCCGCCAGTCCCTGGACCAGCCGTGCGCCGATCAGCACTATTGCATTCGGCGACAGCGCGCAGGCAAGCGAGGCTGCGGTGAAGATGGCGAACCCCGCCATGAAGACGCGCTTGGCGCCGATCCGGTCGCCAAGCGCACCGGCTGTCAGGATGAAGGCGGCAAACGCAATGGTGTAGGCGCTGACGACCCATTGCAACTCGGCGACGCCGCCGCCGAGCGTCCGGCCCATCGCATCGAGCGCGGTATTGACGATGGTGACATCGAGCTGCACCACGCCGTAGCCGAGACTCATCGCGGCGAGCGTGAGGGAGGTTGCAAGACGCGAGTCGGCAGTCGGCACTGCGGCCGTCTCGTCGAAGGTTTCATATTTGATGGTGTTCACTCGCATGCCGCCACCTCGGTTGCAGCCCCATGCAGAACATACGCCTTCGGCCCGCCATCATGCTTCGACAATGACCGAATGATGAATGCCGACATGCAAGCGCCGCGCTGATAACCGCGCGGCGCCTTCGTCGTCGCTACGTTTCGCCTCAGCTCGCCGCGCGCAAATTCACCTTTCTCTCGGCGAGCGTCGTCAGCTTCTCGTCGGTCGCCTTCTTTTCCTCATGCATCCAGAAGACTTCCTCGAGTCGCGTGGCGTGGCGTTTCGTTTCTTCAAGGTGCGTCAAAAGCCCTGCTTCAGCTGCGGATCGGCGGCCTCATCTGCCAGTTTCGGCAGCGCCTTGGTGAGCTGCTGCTCGGATAGTAGATGTCCTGGAGCTGGTGCACGAACAGGTCGTTCACGGTCTTGATGTCCTTTGCGAACAGTCCATCGTTCCGATCCTGTCGGGTTTCGGGAACACGTCGGCACTGGCTTGCACGAAAAGCCGCTGTTCCGCCATGTTTGATTGCTGATAGGCCGCTAACGAGCGCGCGGCATCGGCGTTCCAAAAAGCCCCGCATCTCTTGCGCTGGAACAATGCCGGCGGCGCCAGAACATGAAATCTTGTCAACATACGGACGTGCGATGCGAGCCCGTCTCACGACTCTTATGCTTAACGCGCGTCCGATGTGAACCGCGTATGACAAAACCGGCCGGTTCGACGCAGACCCCACCCTTGTCAAGGGCTGCACAAGCCGCTGTTTTTGCCTTAAATGAGCTTGATCAAAGCTACAGATCGACGCTTTACTTTTGGCACTGATCGTATCCGACTGGCCAATGCCGGGCCGGATCGGTTTTGCCCCCTGCCGGGAGGATGAATGCACGGACTGCTGCCAGCGCTGAAGCGCGGCTTCAAGAGATGGATCGGCTGGCGACGGCTCGGACTTGCCGCGAGCGTCTTCATCATAGCCTTCGCGGTCACAACGCTTGTGCGAACGCTCAAGGGCATCGATACTAGCGTCATCCTCACTGCGTTGACCGAGATTCCCCGCGGCAGCATCGGCTTGGCGGCGATTTGCGTGTTCTTCGCGTTCTGTACGCTGACTTTCTACGACTTTTTTGCACTGCGAACGATTGGCAAGAAGCACGTGCCCTATCGCATCGCAGCGCTGTCCAGCTTCACGTCCTATTCGATCGGCCACAACATCGGTGCCACCGTCTTTACCGGCGGCGCGATCCGTTTCCGGATCTATTCGGACTACGGGCTCAACGCGATCGACGTCGCCAAAATCTGCTTCCTGTCGGGCCTGACCTTCTGGCTCGGTAACATCTTCGTGCTCTCGATCGGCATGGCGATCCATCCCGATGCCGCCTCCTACATGGATCAGCTCCCCTCGTCGATCAACCGGCTGATCGCGGTCGGCGGCCTCGCCTCGATCGGCGCCTATCTGGTCTGGCTCTGCATGGGCGAGAAGCGCCGCGAGCTTGGCCAGAAGGGCTGGAAGGTGGTGCTACCCTCGGCGCCGCTGACGCTGGTGCAGATCCTCATCGGTGTGGTCGACCTCGGCTTTTGCGCCATGGCGATGTACCTGCTGATGCCGGCCAATCCGCCGATCGACTTCATGTCACTGGCGGTGGTGTTCATCCTGGCGACGCTGATCGGCTTCGCCAGCCACGCGCCTGGCTCGATCGGCGTGTTCGACGCCGCCATGCTGGTCGCGCTGCCGGAATTCGGTCGCGAGCAGCTTCTGGCGACGCTTCTGGTGTTCCGCATCCTCTATTTCGTGATCCCGTTCGGTGTCGCCATCTCCATCATGGGAACGCGCGAGCTCTGGATGAACGTGGTCAAGCCCTGGCAGGAGCGGCGGCGGCTGGCGGAGGCCTGCGCGCAGGGCAACCTGCCCAAGCAGGTGACTCCGATGGAGCGCGAACGGTCGCTACGGCACGCCAGCAAGCGCTGAAGCATGATCCGGACCCGAAGGGCCGCGTTAGCGCAAAGTGTGAAGTGGTTTTCCCTCGCGACAAACGCGGAACGCGTTTGCGCGGAGATCATGCCCATACAATAAGCTAAAGCGCGATGAACATTCATTGCGCTTTAGGCGTCAGACAAAGGTTGCGGGCGGGGGAGCAATCCTCTCTTATTTCCGCCTCAACTTTGCCGTTGAAGACGCGGGCCATGATCCGAACATCCCTTCGCACCTTGTCTGCAGGCGCCCTGCTGCTTGCCGGGCTTTTGACCGCTTTGCCGCCCGAGCCCGCCGCAGCGCAGGACGCCGGCGCCATGCAGATCAATTGGGAGGTGCGCAACCGCTTCCGGCTGTTCCGGGAGGAGCGCGACTTCCTGCTTCATGTCGAGAATGCGCGTAACCGCAGCATCCTCGCCGCCGAGCAGTCGCTGGAGCTGCAGAGCGAGGGCCGCGGCTGGGCCCGTAACATGGTCAACCGGCTCTGCATCGACCTCCAGGGGCGGGTCAACCAACCCTGCACCCGCGACAACGTCAAGGAAAACTACATCACCCCGATCGACCACCCCGTTACCGTGCGCCTGACCGGTGCGGTACCGGTCGGCGCCACCTGCGCCTGGTCGTTCGACGACGGCGACGGGCCGCAACAATCGACCTTCGACTGCGCCGAGCCGGTCAATCTGCGCGTCCGCTACGGCAAGCAGACGGTCGCGACCGTGGATGTCTCCGCCGGCTCCGATCCGACCCAACGCGTGCAGACCGAGATTCAGGTCCGCGACATCTTCATCGCCGGCCTCGGCGACAGCATCGCCTCCGGCGAAGGCAATCCGGACCGGCCGCTGGCGCTGTCGGACGAAGGTTTCTGCTTCCGCTCCTATCTCGGCACCGCCGGCGCGCAGTACTACCGGCCGAGCCGCGCCGGCTACAAGGGCGGGCGCGCTTGCGAGGCGCCGGATACGCTCGCCAACTGGCAGCGCTACAGCGCGCTCTGGTTCAACTCGCCCTGCCACCGCTCGCTCTACAGCTACCAGACCCGCACCGCGCTGGCGCTCGCGGTGCGCTACACCCACATCGCCGTGACCTACCTGCCGCTCGCCTGCACCGGCGCCAGCATCGGCGACGGATTGCTCGGCTCGCAGCGCGCCCGCGAATGCCCGCCCGGCAAGACTGGCGTCTGCAACACCAGCGTGAATGCCCAGGTCGCCGAGCTGCGCGAGGCGCTCGCCGCCGCCAGGAAGCGCCAGCCGGACCGCACGCTCGATCTCGTGCTGCTCTCGGTCGGCGCCAACGACGTCTACTTCTCAGGCCTCGTCGCCGACGTGATCGTCGATACAGCGACCGAGCGGGCGCTGTTCCGCCGTTCCGGCGTTATGGCGAGCGTCGACGATTCCCGCGATGCGCTGGCGCGTGAGCTGCCGCAGAATTTCGTCAAGCTGCGCGAAGCGCTGAAGCCGCTCGTCGGCGGCGACCTCTCGCACGTCGTCTACGTCTCTTACGCCAATCCTGCACTCGCCGACGGCGGCGTGCCTTGCCGCGGCGGCCGCGCCGGCTTCGACATCCATCCCGCGTTCAATGCCGATCCGCAGCGCCTCGCCAACGTCTCGACCTTCGTCGATACCGAGTTCCTGCCGCAACTGAAGGGGCTCGCCACCTGCACACGCGGCGCGATGTGCCGCGATCCCGAATCCGACCGCATGACCTTCGTCGACGCGCATCAGTCGGCTTTCGCCGATCACGGTTTCTGCGCCCATTCGGGCAACGATCCCGAATTCGACCGCACCTGCTTTGCCGAGAACGGCCAGAGCTTCAATCCGGACATCGTGAGCGCGGCGAGCCAGCCGATGCTGTGCGGCCGCGGCGCCTCGGAGTATCGCGCCTATCTGCCCCGCGCGCGCTGGATCCGCGATGCCAACGACAGCTACTTCGCCGCAATGACCTATCCGCAAGGATTGCCGGCCGCGAGCCAGCCGGCCGACATCCATGACGCGACCTGGGGCGTGCTCTCCGCCGTCTATGGCGGCGCCGTACATCCGAGCGCCGAAGGCCATGCTGCCATGGCGGATGCGACGCTGCCGGCAGCAAGCGCCGTGCTCGGCCTCGACGCCGTGCCGCCGGGCGTGACGCGCGGGGTGCTAGCGCCGCTGTTGCCGGGCGCGCTGCAGTAGCGCACGCTGCGTCCACACGGGCCCTGTCGTCGCCCGTGCAGGCGGGCGATCCAGTACTCCGTGACAGACGCAATTGATTCGAGAAGCCGCGGCGTACTGGATTCCCCGCTTTCGCGGGGAATGACAGCGGTGTGCGTGGCAGGGCGTTGCTCACGCATTCTCACGATCTCACCATCGTTCCCCTTCCTGCCGTTCCATTAATCCAAAAACGGTATCGATCGATACTCCCTTCAACTTGGACACTTTGCAGCGCGCGCCTCTAGGAGTCGCCGTGAGGAAGCATTTCGAGTTCCAAGGAGGCGCGTGATGAGCGCAGTCGTGTCCGCAGCGGACGTGAGAAGGTCTCGCGTCAGGCTGTTCATCGTGACCATGTTGTTCCTGGTCACCACCGTCAATTATGCCGACCGCGCCACGCTGTCGATCGCGGGCCCCGCGCTCTCCAAGGAGCTGCATCTCGATCCCGTCGCCATGGGCTACATCTTCTCTGCGTTCGGCTGGTCCTATGTCATCGCGCAGGTGCCGGGCGGCTGGCTGCTCGACCGCTACGGCTCGCGCCTCGTCTATGCCTTCAGCATCATCGTCTGGTCGATCTTCACGATGATGCAGGGCTGGGTCGGCTTCTTTAGCGCCGGCACCGCCATCGTCGTGCTGTTTGGCTTGCGCTTCCTGGTCGGCATCGCCGAAGCGCCCTCCTTCCCCGCCAATGCCCGCATCGTCGCCGCCTGGTTTCCGGGCAATGAGCGCGGCACCGCATCGGCCTTCTTCAATTCCGGGCAATATTTCGCGACCGTGATCTTCGCGCCGCTGATGGGCTGGATCGCCCACGATTACGGCTGGCGCTACGTGTTCTTCGTGATGGGCGGGCTCGGTATCATCATGGGCATCGCCTGGATCAAGACCGTCTACGGCCCGAAAGAGCACCCCGGCATCAACGAGGCCGAGTTCGACTACATCAGGGAAGGTGGCGCGCTGGTCGATCTCGACGCGCCGAAGGACGAGCGTGCGCCGGACTCCGGGCCCAAATGGGACCACATCCGCCAGCTGCTCTCCAACCGCATGATGCTCGGCGTCTATCTCGGCCAGTACTGCATCAACACACTGACCTATTTCTTCCTGACCTGGTTCCCGGTGTACCTCGTCAAGGAGCGCGGACTGTCGATCCTGCAAGCAGGCTTCGTCGCGACGCTGCCGGCGCTGTGCGGATTCATCGGCGGCGTGCTCGGCGGCATCATCTCGGATGCGATCCTGCGCGAGACGAACTCGCTGACCATGGCGCGCAAGATTCCGATCGTGGGCGGCATGCTGCTGTCGATGTCGATCATCGCCTGCAACTATGTCGACGGCCAGGCGCTGGTGGTCGGCTTCATGGCGCTCGCCTTCTTCGGCAAGGGCATCGGCGCGCTCGGCTGGGCGGTCGTCTCCGACACTTCGCCGAAGGAAGCCGGCGGCGTCTCCGGCGGCCTGTTCAACACCTTCGGCAATCTCTCCTCGATCACCACTCCGATCGTGATCGGCTACATCGTGGCCGCGACCGGCTCCTTCAACGGTGCCCTGGTGTTCGTCGGCATCAACGCGCTGGTGGCCGCGGTCGCCTATCTCGTGGTCGTCGGCAAGATCGAGCGGGTTGTGCTCGAACGTTCCTCCTGAGGGCTCCCGCGGGAGCTTGACCAGGCAACTCAACGGCGGCTCACCGGCCGCCGTATTTGTTTTGGGAGTGATCGATGCTAGAAGTGCCCGGGAAACGCCTTATTCATCTAAGGCATGTATCGATGTTCGACCTCAACCAGCTCCGCTGTTTCGTCACGGTGGCGGAGGAATTGCATTTCGGCCGCGCCGCAGCGCGGCTGAACATGACCCAGCCGCCGCTGTCCCGGCAGATCCAGGTGCTCGAGCACATCATCGACGCGCCCCTGCTGGAACGCACCAGCCGCTCGGTGCGCCTCACCCCGGCCGGTCGCAGCTTCCTGCCCGAGGCGCGGCGCATCCTGAAGCTTGCGGAAAGCGCATCGCAAGTCGCCCGCCGCATCGCGCTCGGCAAGACCGGCTCGCTGAAGATCGGCTTCACCGCCGCCGCGGCCTACGGCTTCCTGCCCGAGCTCATCGCGGCCTGCCGCGCCAGGCTGCCGGAGGTGGACTTCTCGCTGAAGGAGATGGTGTCGGGCGACCAGTTCGAGGCGCTGACCTCCGGCCAGATCGATGCCGGCCTGCTCCGGCCGCCGATCGCGCGCCCCGAGCTCACGAGCCGCCGCGTCGTCGCCGAGCCCCTGCTCGCCGCGATCCCGAAGAAGCATCTCTTGGCGAACGCGGACAGCATCACCATCAAGGATTTCGACGACCAACCCTTCGTGATGTATTCGCCCTATGAGAGCCGTTACTTCCACGATCTCCTCGTGGCGCTGTTCACCCGCGCCGACGTGCTGCCGCGCTACGTCCAGCATCTGAGCCAGATCCACTCGATCCTGGCCATGGTGCGCGCCGGCCTCGGCCTTGCAATCGTGCCGGCCGCGGCGGCGAGCCTGAAGATCTCAGACGTGCGGCTGCGGCCCCTGAAACTGCGCACGCGCGTCCCCGTCGAACTGTTCATGGTCTGGCGCCGCGAGGACGAGAATCCGCTGCTCTCGGCCCTCGTCAAAATCGCCGGCGAATTGTCGTCGGCGGTGGCAATGGAAGATTGATGCTCAATTCGCATCAGTCGATATAGGCTTTGGCTTGGACGCGCATCAAACGGTCTCCTAAACCACGGCGCATGGACGCGCGGGCTTTCGTTGCGTCCTCCACAACACCCGAAAAAGGGAGCAGCGCCCATGAGCAAGATGACCCCGCAGGAAATGGCCCGGAAGATCGGATCTGGCCTCCTGTCCTTCCCCGTCACGCCGTTCAAGGCCGACTACTCCTTCGACGAGGCGACCTACCGCGCCAACATGGACTGGCTGTGTGGTTATGACGTTGCCGGCCTGTTCGCCGCCGGCGGCACCGGCGAGTTCTTCTCGCTGACGCCGACCGAGGTCCCGCAGATCGTCAAGATCGCCGTCGACGAGACCAAGGGCCGCGTGCCCGTGCTCGCCGGCACCGGCTACGGCACCGCCACCGCGCGCGAGATCGCTGTTGGCGCAGAGAAGGCCGGCGCCGACGGCCTGTTGCTGCTGCCGCCCTACCTCACCCATTCCGAGCAGGAAGGCCTTGCCGCCCATGTCGAGGCGGTCTGCGCCTCCGTGAAGATCGGCGTCATCGTCTACAACCGAGACAACGCCATCCTCCAGCCCGATACGCTCGCCCGCCTCGCCGAGCGTTGCCCGAACCTCGTCGGCTACAAGGACGGCATCGGCGACATCGAGCTGATGACCCGCGTCTACACCAAGCTCGGCGACCGCCTGACCTATATCGGCGGCTTGCCGACCGCAGAGACCTTCGCGCTGCCCTATCTCGACATGGGCGTGACGACCTACTCCTCGGCGGTGTTCAACTTCGTGCCGGAATTCTCGACCAACTTCTACGCCGCCGTGCGCAAGCGCGATCATCAGACGATCCATGCCGGGCTGAAGGACTTCATCCTGCCGCTGATCGCGATCCGCAACCGCAAGAGGGGCTACGCGGTCTCGATCATCAAGGCCGGCATGAAGATCATCGGCCGCGACTCCGGACCCGTCCGTCCGCCGCTCACCGACCTCACCGAGCAGGAGATGGCGGAATTGACCGCACTGGTGCAAAAGCTGCCCGCCGCACGATCGACACAACAGGCGGCAGAATAACAGAAGACAACAGGGAGGAGCGTGCGATGGCCAAGACCGAGATTTCTGGCGCACCGGTCGTCACATCGATGCAGGTGATCCCGGTCGCGGGCCGCGACAGCATGCTCCTCAACCTGAGCGGCGCGCACGCGCCGTTCTTCACCCGCAACATCGTCATCCTGACCGACAATGCCGGCCACACCGGCGCCGGCGAGGTGCCGGGCGGCGAAAAAATCCGGCAGACACTCGACGACGCCCGCGATCTCGTGATCGGCAAGACCGTCGGCGCGATGAACAACATCCTCGCCGACATCCGTACCAAGTTTGCCGATCGCGACGCCGGCGGCCGCGGCAAGCAGACGTTCGACCTGCGCGTCATGATCCACGCGGTCACCGCGATTGAATCCGCCCTGCTCGACCTGCTCGGCCAGCATCTCGACCTTCCGGTCGCTGCGCTGCTCGGCGAAGGTCAGCAGCGCAAGAGCGTCGAGACGCTCGGCTATCTCTTCTTTGTCGGCGACCGGCGCAAGAGCAAGCTCGACTACGTCAAGGGCGAGACTGGCAAGCCTGAATGGTTCGACCTCCGCCACCAGGAGGCGATGACACCTGAGACGGTCGTGAGGCTCGCCGAGGCCACCCACGATCACTACGGCTTCGCCGATTTCAAGCTGAAGGGCGGCGTGCTGCGCGGCGAGCAGGAGATCGAGGCCGTTTCTGCCATCGCCAGGCGCTTCCCCAGCGCGCGCGTCACGCTTGATCCTAATGGGGCCTGGTCGCTCGATGAGGCTGTCAGCCTCTGCAAGGACATGCACGGCATCCTCGCCTATGCCGAGGACCCCTGCGGCGCCGAGGGCGGCTTCTCCGGCCGCGAGATCATGGCCGAGTTCCGCCGTGCTACCGGCCTACCCACCGCGACCAACATGATCGCGACCGACTGGCGCCAGCTCTCCCATGCGCTGCGCCTGGGAGCGGTGGACATCCCGCTGGCCGATCCCCATTTCTGGACCATGCAAGGCTCGGTGCGCGTTGCCCAGACCTGCCGTGACAACGGCCTGACCTGGGGCTCGCACTCCAACAACCATTTCGACATCTCGCTCGCCATGTTCACCCATGTCGGCGCCGCCGCCCCTGGCAAGGTCACCGCGATCGACACGCACTGGATCTGGCAGGACGGCCAGGCGCTCACCAGGGAGCCGCTCCAGATCAAGGGCGGCAAGATCGCCGTGCCGGATCGTCCGGGCCTCGGCATCGAAGTCGACCGCGCCGCCATCGAGGCAGCGCATGAGCTCTACAAGCAGCATGGACTTGGCGGGCGCGATGACGCTATTGCCATGCAGGACCTGATCCCCGGCTGGACCTTTGACGACAAGCGTCCCTGCCTCGTGCGCTAGGGCATTCTCGGAGCACCCAAGTTAGAAACGAACTTTCTCGGAGGACAACATGACAGCGATCCTGAAGAACTTCATCGGCGGCGAATGGGTCGACGGCTCCGGCGTCACGAAGAATATCAACCCCTCCAACACCAACGATCTCGTCGGCGAATACGCCAAGGCCGACAAGGCGCAGACCGAGAAGGCGATCGCAGCCGCAAAGGCCGCCTTCCCCGCCTGGGCGCGCTCGACGCCGCAGGAGCGCTATGACGCGCTGAACAAAATCTCGGCCGAGATCCTCACCCGCAAGGAAGAGCTCGGCCGCCTGCTCGCGCGCGAGGAAGGCAAGACCCTGCCCGAAGGCATCGGCGAGGTCGCGCGTGCCGGCCAGATCTTTGCATTCTTCGCCGGCGAGGCGCTGCGCCTGATCGGTGAGAAGGGCGCCTCCGTCCGTCCCGGCCTCGATGTCGAGCTCACGCGTGAGCCGATGGGCGTCGTCGGCATGATCACGCCTTGGAATTTCCCGATCGCGATCCCCGCCTGGAAGATCGCGCCCGCGCTCTGCTATGGCAACACGGTGGTGTTCAAACCGGCCGAGCTGGTGCCCGGTTCTGCGCATGCGCTGTCCGAGATCATCACCCGCTCCGGCATTCCGGCCGGCGTGTTCAACCTCGTCGTCGGGGCCGGCTCGGTGGTGGGCCAGACACTGCTTGAGCATCCTGACGTCGCCGCGATCTCGTTCACCGGCTCGGTGCAGACCGGCCGCAAGATCGCGCAGGCCTGCGTGCTGTCGAACCCGATGAAGAAGTTCCAGCTCGAGATGGGCGGCAAGAATCCGCTGGTGGTGCTCGACGACGCCGACCTGAAGACCGCCGTCGAGGTCGCCGTCAACGGCGCCTATTTCTCCACGGGCCAGCGCTGCACCGCCTCCTCCCGCCTGATCGTCACCGAAGGCATCCACGACCGTTTCGTCGCGGCGATGACCGAGCGCATGAAGGGCCTGTCGGTGGACGACGCGCTCAAGGCCGGCACGCATATCGGCCCGGTGGTCGACCAGAGCCAGCTCGACCAGGACCTGCGCTATCTCAAGATCGGCCAGGACGAAGGCGCAAAGCTTGCCTGGGGCGGCGAGTTGCTCAACCGCGAGACACCCGGCTACTACCTCCAGCCGGCGCTGTTCACCGAGGCCAATAACAACATGCGCATCGCGCGTGAGGAAATCTTCGGCCCCGTCGCCACCGTCATCCGCGCGAAGAACTATGAAGAGGCGCTCGCGATCTCCAACGACACCGAGTTCGGCCTCGCCTCCGGCATCTGCACCAGCAGCCTGAAATACGCCTCGCATTACAAGCGCAACAGCGAGGCCGGCATGGTGATGGTCAATCTGCCGACCGCCGGCGTCGACTATCACGTGCCGTTCGGCGGCCGGAAGGGATCGAGCTACGGCGCCCGCGAGCAGGGCTCCTATGCGCGCGAGTTCTACACAACGGTGAAGACCGCCTATACCTATCCCGGCTGACACGGGGAGCACCAGATGGACCAGGACGTCGCGGCGAAAGAGCAGCCCCGCTACATCAAGCTCAACGAGCGCGACAATGTCGCGATCGTGGTCAATGATTTCGGGCTTCCCGCCGGCTCCCGCTTTGCCTGCGGGCTGACGCTGCGCGCCTTCGTGCCGCAAGGGCACAAGACGGCGCTGGTCGACATTGCACAAGATCAACCGATCATCCGCTATGGCGAAGTGATCGGTTACGCGCTCTCGCCAATATCGGCCGGCGAATGGGTGGACGAAGCGCGCATCCGCATGCCGGAGGCCCCTGCCCTCGACAAGCTCGAAATCTCGACTGCGGTCCCCGCGCCGCTGCCGCCGCTCGAAGGCTTTACCTTCGAAGGCTATCGCAACCCCGACGGCTCGGTCGGCACCAAGAACATCCTCGGCATCTCCTCCTCCGTGCAATGCGTCAAGGGCACGATGGAATATGCAGTGAAGCGCATCCGCGCCGAGTTGCTGCCAAAATATCCGAACGTCGACGACGTCGTGCCGTTGACGCATGCCTATGGTTGCGGCGTCGCCATCACCGCGCCCGACGCGGTCGTGCCGATCCGCACGCTGCAGAACATCGCCCTCAACCCGAACTTCGGCGGCGAGATCCTCGTCGTCGGCCTCGGCTGCGAGAAGCTTGCGCCAGAACGGCTGGTGCCGGAAGGCGTCAGCGATGCCATCGTGCGCATGCAGGACGAAGCCTTTGACGGTTTTGGTGCGATCGTCGAGGCGATCATGACCCAGGCCGAGGCGCGCCTGAAGGTGCTCAACACCCGCAAGCGCGAGACCTGCCCGGCGTCCGATCTCGTCATCGGCCTGCAATGCGGCGGCAGCGATGCCTTCTCCGGTGTCACCGCCAACCCCGCGGTCGGCTTCGCCGCGGACCTCTTGGTGCGCGCCGGCGCCACGGTGATGTTCTCGGAAGTCACCGAGGTGCGCGACGCCATCCAGCTTCTCACCCGCCGCGCTATCAACGAGGACGTCGGCCGCGCGCTGGTGCGCGAGATGGCCTGGTACGATTCCTATCTCGCCCGCGGCGGCGCAGACCGCAGCGCCAACACCACGCCCGGCAACAAGAAGGGCGGCCTTGCCAACATCGTCGAGAAGTCGCTTGGCTCGATCGTCAAGTCCGGCTCCTCCGCGATCACCGGCGTGCTCTCGCCCGGCGAGAAGGCGACGCAGAAGGGCATGTTGTTTGCGGCGACCCCCGCCTCCGACTTCATCTGCGGCACGCTCCAGCTTGCCTCCGGCATGACGCTACAGGTGTTCACCACCGGGCGCGGCACGCCCTACGGCCTTGCGGCTGCGCCCGTCATCAAAGTCGCGACCCGTAGCGAGCTTGCCCGCCGCTGGAAGGACCTGATCGACTTCGACGCCGGCAGCATCGCCACCGGCGAGAAGACGATCGAGGAAACCGGCTGGGATCTGTTCCGCCTGATCCTCGATGTTGCCAGCGGCCGCACAAAGCCGTGGTCGGACCGCTGGGGCATCCACAACGATCTGACGCTGTTCAATCCGGCGCCGGTGACCTAGTTAGGTCTCTCCATTGTCATTCCGGGATGCGCCTACCGGGTCCGGCCACGCACATCACGTCATGCTGCCCGGCATGAAGCAGCGCACGCGCGGATGGCCGTCGATATAGTGCTTCCACACCATGGTGCGGCCGATCCTGTTCGGCCCGGTGATGACGGCGCCGTCGGGCACGACGACCCACTCGTCGTCGAGATGCACACGGTAATGGCCCTTGTCGGATTCCCAATCGACATCGGCGACCACATAGCCGTCGGCATCCGAGCAGCATTGCCCATATTCGCTGTGCAGGCTCTCGAACCACGGCTTTAGCGGCGAGTTGGCATAGCGCCCGTCGTCGCGCGCCAGCGCCGATGTCGCCAGAAGCGGCGTCAGCCCCAGCAGCGCCGCTGCACACAATCTTGCAAGTCTCATCTCGTGTTCCCGCGGGCCAAATCATCCGTGCGGGGGACAGACAAAGCCGTCCGCTTTCCGCGTCTAGAGACAGGCGCGGCGTCGGCGACTCGTTCCCCCAGCAGCTTTGCGACAGCTATGCAAATACAGCGCCACCGCGCCTTTCGGGGAACTACTGCTGTCCCGAACGGCGTTCGCGCCCCGCGCACCGGCGATTTGCCGCAGCTCTTTCGGAGGCTTTCCTTGTAGCGTCAGGACGTGTACGAAACTGCCGCGAACGCGATTGCATCGTTTAACCAGCTGTTTCGAATGGAAGAATTGGGTGTTGGCGTGACTGGCATCGGACCGTCAGCGCCATGAGTTCGAGGGACTTGCTTCCTGGTCAGCAGGATCCGACCGATTTGCCCGCAAACGAGGTGCAGTTTGCGCTCGTGATTTCGCGCATGCTCGAGACGGTGAAGGACGACCCGGAGTTCAGGCGGCAGCTCGTCTACGATCTTGCCCGCTACAAGCTCCAGGAGCAGTTCACCTACGCCGATGCCAAGAACATCGACCAGATGAAGCGGGCCCTCGAGGTCGCAATCGACGAGGTCGAGAAATTCTCGCGTGACGAGGCGCCCCTCGAGCGCTTGCCGTCGCAACAACTCACGTCGTCAAAGGCTGCCGAGGCCGGTGGCCATCTGGTGCCTGCCGACACGACGGTTCTGCGATCGGGCATCGAGATATCCCGCAGCAAGCGGTCTATGACCTCAGGTCCGTTGTGGCCGGTGATCAAGCGTACAGGGGCCATCCTGCTCGCCGCCGGCGCGGTCGTTCTGGTCATCGCGCAGCGAGACAATATCGCCTCGCTGCGCCGACTGGTTTCGCGCCAGACCCAGGAGATCGCGCAGGTTGCGCCCAAGCCGGAGACAACGATCACGGTCACCAAGCCGGAAATGGTAGCCCCCGCCGCGCCGCCCCCAACGCGCGTGCTTCCAACCGACTACGGCATCTACGCCTTGATCAATGATCAGTCGCTGGCGGAGTTGAATGCGACCGGCGTCATGGCGCCGGACATGCGCATTGCGATTTCACCGGAGTTCAAGAAGCCCGATCGGCCGCATCTGCCGAACGGCCGCGTCAAATTCATCGTGTTTCGCCGGGACGCCGCAAACATGATCCCGGAGCGCGTCGAGGTTCGGGTGGTGGCGAAAATCGCAAGAGAGTATTCGACCGACGCCGCAGGCAAGACGTTGAGTGGCGGAGACGACGTCGGGGTCATCCGCAACTTCACCTATCCGTTCAGGGTGTCACCGATTCCGGGGAAGCCCGAAATGTATGAGCTTCACGCCGGAGAACTCGAGCTTCCGCCGGGACACTACGTCCTGAGCCTGGGGCCGCAGGCCTATTATTTCCAGGTCGACGGCGAGATCACCGATCCCAGGCAGTGTCTGGAGCGGGTCGTTGCCGGCAACGGCACGTTCTACGCGCCTTGTAAGAAAGCGCGGACATACTGAGTAGCCCGGGTGAGCGCAGCGATACCCGGGGAAAGGCGGCCCCGCATATCGCTTCGCTCATGCGGGCTACGCCACTGTCATAACCAGCCTTGCGCGCACTGGAGCGGGCGTTCCAGTATTCCAGAGACGGCGCGAGGATACGGGGAAGCCAAGGCGTACCGGATGCGGCGGTCAAGCCGGAGCGCGACAGCGGTTTATGGGTGAAGCAGCCTACTGCTTCGGCGCCGGCGCCATCATCGCGCCGCCCTTCTTCATCGCGGGCGGCGGCTTGGTCGCGGCGGTCGCCTGCGCGGGGAGATATTTGGCGAGGATGGCGGGATCGACCTGGGCGAGGTTGGTGTCGGGCAGGCGCGTCCAGGTCTCATCCTTGCCGAGCAGCGAAATGCCGAGATAGCCGCGCAGGGTGAGCGTCTGGCCGTCCGGGCTCACCTTCATGTTGGCCTTCCAGATGTTGCCGTCGCGCGGATTGAGCACGTTGCCGCCTTCGTATTTCAATCCCTCTCGCTTCATGTTGCGGACGAAGGAGATACCGAGCACGGGCGCGTTCTTGCGATCGTCGGTGCACTTGGCGCAGACCTCGTTCGGATCGTCGCCGGGCCGCGGGAAGGTCTTCGCGATCACGCCTTCGAAGATTCCGTTGTGGTCGATGAAAAGGAACCAACCCACCGTCTTGCCGTTTTCGACCTTTTGCCAGAGGCCCGCAGCCGTGGGCTCTCCGGTTTGCGCCGCAGACGGCGTCACCGCCGCAAGCGACACCGCGAGCGCGAGGAACGGGAGCAGTCGGAAGCTGGAAAAGAGATTCCGCATTATCATCACCTTGCTAAGCCACGACTGGAATGGCCGCAGAGTACGGCGATTTCGCGAACGGTTCCAGCGCCAGAAACATGGGGCATCGCCTTCCCGCCCCACCGCCGTCAGTTGACACCAAGCTTCTTTTGCAGGCTGGAGGAAGAGGTCGTGTACTGGAACACGAGCCGCTTCTCCGGATAGACGTAGCGATGGGCTTTTTGCGCCATCAGCGCGCCCTCGTGGAAGCCGCACAGGATCAGCTTGATCTTGCCGGGATAGGTGTTGATGTCGCCGATCGCGAAGATGCCGGGCACGTTGGTCTCGAACGCGGAGGTCTCGACCGGCACCAGATTGTTCTCCAGCGCAATGCCCCAGTTCGCGACCGGACCGAGCTTCATGGTCAGGCCGAAGAACGGCAGCAAGGTGTCGCAGGAAATTTCGGTCACGGTGTTGTCGTTGCCCTTCACGGTCGCGCCGGTCAGCTTGCCGTCGGCGCCGGAGAGCGCGGTGACCTGCCCGATCAGTAGATCCATCTTGCCGTCGGCCACCAGCGCGCGCATCTGTTCGACGCTGTGGGGCGCGGCACGAAAATCGTCGCGCCGGTGCAACAACGTGATGCGCTTGGCCAGCGGATGCAGGTTGAGCGTCCAGTCGAGTGCCGAGTCGCCGCCGCCGACGATCAGTACGTTCTTGTCACGGAACGTGTCCATCTTGCGGACGGCGTAGTGCACCGAGGTTCCTTCATAGGCCTCGATGCCCGGCACCGGCGGACGTTTGGGCTGGAACGAACCGCCACCGGCCGAGATGACCACCACCTTGCATTCGAACACCTTGCCGGCGTCGGTGGTGCAGCGAAACAGGGGATCGCCGATCTTCTCCACCGTCTCCACCATCTCGCCGAGATGGAAGGTCGGGTGGAACGGCTTGATCTGCTCCATCAGCGCATCGGTGAGGCCCTGCCCTGAAACCCGCGGAATGCCGGGAATGTCGTAGATCGGCTTTTCCGGATAGAGCTCGGCGCACTGGCCGCCGACTTTGTCGAGGATGTCGACGAAATGCGCCTTCATGTCGAGAAGGCCAAGCTCGAAGGCGGCGAACAGGCCGCAGGGGCCAGCGCCAATAATCAGCACATCGGTTTTGATCACGTCGCTCATGTCGTCTCTTTATCGGTCGTTATCGGTTGGACGGCGCCCGGAGGGCAGAGGTGACCCTGCCTGTCTAGCCAACGGGGATGGATCAGGGAAGGCATAAAAGCGGTAGCGCCCCGCGGCCGCGCCCACTTGCCGGGTCAGGATAACTGAGCTGTAAGGAGGAAATATATGACGGAGATCAATCGGTGAACGCACCAAGCCGCCTCGATACGACGCCGCGCCTGGAGGACTATCCCTATCGCCTCGGCGACAACGTGCGCTTCGGCGATCTCGATCCGAACCAGCACGTCAACAACGCTGTCTACGCCACCTATTTCGAGACCGGCCGCGTCACGCTGATGAAGAGCCCCGAATACGGGCTGACGCCGCCGGGCCTCGCCTGGATCATGGTGCGGCTCGACATCCATTTCCGCGCGGAGCTGCACTGGCCGAACACGATCGAGCTCGGCCTTGGCGTGGTGAAGCTTGGACGAACGTCAGTGACCTTCGAGCAGGTCGTGTTTTCGCAAGGCAAGTGCATCGCCTCGGCGACGTCGGTCGGCGTCATGCTCGACGAGGCGACGCGGCGTCCGGCGCCGCTGACCGTAGAGGTGATCGAGAAGCTCAGACCCTGGCACAAGCGCGGCATCGAGGTCGCGCCGCCCGGCACATATTAGTTGTAGAAAAGATCAGGCCTGGCGTTCCGGCGTCGCCACCACGAGCCCATCGAGTTCGTCGGAGACCTTGATCTGGCAGGACAGGCGCGAGTTCGGGCGCACGTCGAAGCCGAAGTCGAGCATGTCCTCTTCCATCGGCGTCGGGCTGCCGACCTTCTCGCGCCAGGCTTCGTCGACATAGACATGGCAGGTTGCGCAGGCACAGGCGCCGCCGCATTCGGCTTCGATGCCGGGAACGCTGTTGCGGATGGCGGCTTCCATCACGGTTGCGCCGTTCTCGATTTCCACCGTGCGGGTTTCGCCCTTGTGGTCGACAAAGTGAATCTTGGCCATGTGTGCTCGTGCTGCCGCGGTGCTGGTTGGGAGTAAAAGGAGGGTCTGGGCTGTCCTATAACGGGTCGGTCAGTCCGGCGCCATAGCGTTTTGATGCGAAGTGGACCCCGGTTCGCGCGAAGAAAACGCGTCAAAACAAATGACTAGCTACCCGCCTTTTGGCGGGGGCACCGGCCTAGCGCTTTAGGATCGCCTCGATGGCGGCGCGGGCCTCGGTCACCGCCTCTTTCAGCGCGGCGAAGGCGTGGGGCCGTTTGTGGCCGGTCCGGATCGCGATCTCGAGACCGGCTGCGGCATCCGCCACCGCAAAGGCGCCGATGCCGCGCGCCGAGCCCTTGAGCTTGTGCGCGAGTGCGCCGGCCTCGGCCGGCAGCGCCGCCATGGTCGCGATCAGGCAGTCCGCCTGCTCGGCGAACATCGCGAGCACCTCCCGTTCCAGCTCGGCATCGCCAAGCGTCATCCGGGAGAGATGATCGAGGTCGAGCGGGCTGTCGATGGGTGCAAGCGGGGGCGAAGGCATCCAGTCCATCCGTTGCAGTTCAGGCGTCATGGCGCAGGCCCCGGCATCGCGCGATGGTCCGCCGGTCCGGCGGTCAGGTTCCCCTACCGAAGCATGAAAATGGTTAACGAAGTGTTCGGGTCGTTTTACGCAAATCTGCCCGTTTATTGACGAGAAGTTGCCACAATCAAACGAGTCCAGTGGAAAATTACATTTATTGCTAAGGCGTTACGGCTCGATCCTGTTAACGATGATTAAGATTGTCTTAATCGCAGGCATTTCATTCGCGACACTCTGCCAATAGGATGTTGCGGAAATTAGCGGACAAGCCGTCCGGGTGGGGACGGCTCGGAGATCCGCGCAAGCGGCATGATCCGGCCTGTGGGCTCGCGCGGCGCGCAGGGCTCGCGGGGGGCGTGTAAGAGTAACGAGGGCTCGGACTGAACATGGCGAACACTCCCAAAAAGGTCAAAGATCCCACAGAAGTGGCGCTTTCTGCGATCCAGGAAGCCCTGAACATCAGCGACACGGCTGCGGATACCAGCCGCAACGCCTCGATGCGCAATGAAACGGCCCCTCCGGTGCCGCCGCCGGCCCCCCCGAGCTTTGACGAGCCAACCTTCGAGCCGCGCCCCGCTGCCAACGAACGGGCGGTGTTCGACCCGATCGAGGAGCCGCGCACTTCGCGCCGCGCCGCCAATGACGATCGCGAGACCATCGGCCAGTTGCTCCAGGCGCTCCAGAAGGGCCGCCCTGCCCGCAACGTCTATACCTTCGCCACCATCTTCGCCGGCGTCTGGCTCGCCGCCTGCGCCGCGCTGACCGTCGGATTCCTGCCCTCGATCCAGGCCGCCATGGGCCAGAGCGGCGGCGTGCTCGTCATCGCCGGCCTGATCGCGATGTTCTTCGCGCCAATCATGCTGTTCTACTTCCTCGCGAGCCTGGTCTGGCGCGGCCAGGAAATGCGCATGATCGCGCAGGCGATGGCGCAGGTCGCGATCCGCTTCTCCGAGCCGGAAGGCTCGGCCTCCGATTCCATGGTGACCGTCGGCCAGGCCATCCGCCGCGAGGTCGCGGCGATGGGCGACGGCATCGAGCGCGCGATTGCGCGCGCCGGCGAGCTCGAGACGCTGGTTGCCAACGAGGTCGCGGCGCTCGAACGCGCCTATTCCGACAACGAAGTGCGCATCCGCGCCCTGCTCCAGGACATCGCGCATCAGCGCGACAACCTGGTCGGCCAGGCCGAGCAGGTCCGCAGCGCCATCTCCGGCGTGCAGATCGACCTGCGCCACGACATCGCGCTGATCTCGGACGCGATCGCCTCGCGCGTCGACGAGGTCGCCAAGTCCATCACCGGCGCGCTGGAAGAGCGCGGCGCCCACATCACCGGCGCGCTGAGCAACGCCGGCGACAACATGATCCTCGCACTCGGCGAGCGCGGCGGCGACCTGCTCGACCGCCTCGAAGAGGCCAGCAACGAGACCACGCGCGCGGTGCTCGACGCCAGCGAGCGGCTGACCACGAGCCTCAACTTCAAGACCGGCCACGTCCACGATGAGTTCGTCGACCTCGCCGATCGCGTCCACGAGATGCTGAACGAGCGCATCGACCGCATCACCGGCGAGTTCGAGCAACGCTCCGCCGTGATCGTCGACGGCATCTCCGAGCGCACCGAGCAGGTGCACGACTCCCTGAAGAACTCGGCGGACTCGCTGCTGCTCGAGCTCGAGCTGCGCTCCAACGACCTCTCCGCCAAGATCGACGACGCCGGCAACCGGCTCGCCGGCCAGATCATGACGTCCGGCGACAAGGCGAGCGAGGCGCTCGACGCCACCGTCAACACCCTCGTCGCCAAGGTCGTGAGCCAGACCGAGACCGCGCACGACTCGCTGTCGCTGCAGATGAGCGCCTTCGACGAGCTGGTGAAGAACCAGGGCAGCGACCTGGTCGAGAGGTTCGCCCGCGACTCCGGCACGCTCGGCGCGCTGATCACGCGCCATATCTCCGAGTTCGACCGCACCGTGAAGACGTTCGGCGGCGAGATCGTCGAGCGCATGGGCCAGCGCACGCAGGACATCGCCGAGAGCCTGAAGACCTATGTCGACAACTTCGACACCCGCTTCAGCGCGAACGGCGGCGACATCACGGCTGCGCTCGACGAGCGGCTGGTGCAGTTCGAGACCACGGTCGGCGAACGCGTCGCCAACCTCGACTCCTCGCTGAACGGCAAGATCGCCGGCCTCGACAGCACGATCGAAGGCCACATCAAGACTTTCGACGACCAGTTCGGCGGCCGCGTCAGCGCGCTCGAACAATCGTTCGACACCCGCGCGAAGTCCGTGACCGAGACGATTGACGAGCGCCTCAACACGCTCTCGACGTCGCTGACCGACGGTGCCGCGCAGGCGATCCAGTCGATCGACTCCCGCCTCACCCACCTCACGACGTCGATCACCGACGGCGCATCGCAGGCCGTTGACTCGATCGACTCGCGCCTCAACCATCTCACGACCTCGCTGACCGACGGCGCGTCGCAAACGATCCAGTCGATCGATACGCGGCTGACGTACCTCACGACGACGCTGACGGCCGGCGCGTCGCAGGCGCTTGAGTCCATCGACTCCCGCCTCACCTATCTGACGAGCGCGCTGACGAACGGCGCTACTCAGGCGGTGCAGTCGATCGACACCCGCCTCTCGCTCCTGACCTCGACGCTTACGGACGGCACCGCACAGGCGATCGAGGCGGTCGACCGCCGCATCACCGGCGTCACCGAGATTCTCGACGGCCGCAGCACGCATCTGACCGACACGGTCACGGCGCGCTTCCAGGACATCCACCAGGCCATCGAGACCAAGGTCGGCGCGGTCGCCAACGACATCGACGTGCGCGTGGCGCAGTTCGAGGACCTGCTCGGCTCGCGTGTCGAGGCCGTCGCCGGCCGCATCGAGAGCAGCGGACGCCAGGCCAGCGAGGACATGATGTCCCGTGCCGAGATGATCTCGACCGCGATCCGCTCGCATGTCGAGGACGCCGAGCGCTCGCTCACCAACCTCGTCGTCAACACCAGCGAGACGATCCAGACCGGTGCGCGCGCCGCCCAGCAGTCGCTGATCACGGTCTCCTCCGACGTCAACGCCCAGCTCAAAATGACCTCCACCGAGGTCGAGCGCGCGCTGACCGGGGTCGGCACCGGCGCCGCCAACTCGATCCTGACCAGCGCCCGCGAGGCACAGTCGACGCTGGTCGCGGCCTCGGGCGATGCGTCCAACCAGATCAAGGCGCTGTCGGCCGACATCGAACGCACGCTGTCGGCGGCAGGCTCGGCGACCGCGGCCTCGATCCTGGCCGGCGCCCGCGAGGTGCAGACCACGCTCGTCACCGCCTCTTCGGACGCGGCCAACCACGTCAAGACGCTCACGGCCGACGTGCAGCGCTCGCTGTCGCTGGCCGGCACCACCACGGCGGAATCGATCACCGCCGGCGCCCGCGATGCGCAGAGCGCGCTGATCGCGGCCTCGAGCGAGACCGCCAACCAGATCAAGGCGCTGTCCTCGGACATGCAGCGCTCGCTCTCGATGGCGGGCACCGCGACGGCCGAGACCATCACGGCCGGCGCCCGCGAAGCCCAGAGCACGCTGGTCACCGCATCCTCGGATGCGGCGAACCAGGTCAAGTCGCTCGCGGCCGAAGTCCATCGTTCGCTCTCGCAGGTCGGCCAGTCGACGGCCGAAACGATCACCACCAGCGTCCGCGACGCCCAGAGCACCCTGCTCACGGTTTCGGCCGAACAGACCGGTCAGGTCCGTTCGCTCGCGGCCGAGATGCAGCGCGCGCTGGCGACCGCCGGCGGCGCCACCATCGAGGCGCTCACCAGCGGCGTGCGCGAGGCGCAGGGCACGCTGATCACCGCCTCGACCGACGCGGCGAGCCAGATCAAGTCGCTGACCACGGACATCGAGCGCACGCTGACTGCGGTCGGCGCCGACACCGCCTCGACGATCCTCAACAGCGCGCGTGAGGCGCAGACCTCGCTGACCTCGACGTCGGCGGATGCCGCAAGCCAGATCCGCTCGATCTCGACCGAGATCGAGCGCGCGCTGAGCACGGCCACGACGAACGCAACCAACGACATTCAGACCAGCGCGCTCAACGCCCAGAACGCGCTGATCACCGCCTCCAACGAGGCCAGCTCGCGGGTCAAGACGAGCTCGGCCGACGTCGAGCGTTCGGTGCTCGCCGCCAGCAGCAGCTTCGGCCAGGCCATGACCGGCAAGACCGACGAGATCGTCACTTACGTGCAGCAGCAGGCCGACCGTCTGTCGAACATGATCGACGCCAAGCGCGGCGCACTGGTCGACGCGATCGGCTCCAAGAGCAGCCAGCTCACGCTCGACATCGACCGCGTCACCTCCGACGCGCTGAAGTCGATCGAGGCGCGCGGCCATGCGTTCTCGCAGACGATGATGGGCAACGGCTCGGAAGTTGCCCGCACCATCAACGCGGCGAGCGAGATGGCCACCGGCGCGGTCGGCAAGTCGCTCAAGGATCTCGAGCAGGCCTCGCGTTCGGCGATCGACCAGTCGCGCCAGGTCTCGATCGCGGCCGTCACGGAGATGCAGGAGACCAGCAAGATCCTGCGCACCGACACGGTCGCACTGTTCGAGCGTCTGCGCGAAGGCAACATCCTCCTCCAGGAGGTGCTGACCGGTGCGCACGACAACCTCAACTCGCTCGAGCGGGCGCTGGTGACGCGCGTCGCCGACTTCGTCTCGGCGATGAACGACGTCACCTCGCGCAACGGCGCGGCGACGCAGAACCTGGAAGAACAGCTCAACGTCTTCAACACGAAGACCACGCGGGCGCTCCAGGATCTCGGCGAGCTGTCGACCCAGTTCGACGCGCACGGCAAGGCGCTGGTCGATGCCGCGCAGGTCGTCGAGCAGAGCAACAAGAACACCACCGCTTCGCTCGCCGAACGCAAGCAGGCGCTGGAATCGCTCGTCACCACGATCGACCTGCGTACGACCGATCTCGATCAGCGCCTGTCGCGCTTCACCGGCCTGCTCGATGAATCGCTGGCGGCCGCCGAGGAGCGTGCCCGCGACATCGCCCGCGTCGTGGCGGAAACCGCCGGCGCAGGTTCCTCCGCGATCACGCGCCAGTTCGAGGCGGTGCGTGCTGCATCCGAGGAGGAGCACCGCCAGACCATCGAGGCGATGCACGACATCTACCGCCAGACCACCGACGAGGCGGATGCGATGTTCAAGCAGTCGACCGAGAAGTTCACCAACCTCGTCTCCAGCATGAAGCAGATGGCGTTCGAGATGCACAACGAGCTCGAAGCCACCCGCAACGAGCTGCGCCGCGGCGTGCTCGAGATGCCGCAGGAGGCCGCCGAGAGCACTGCGCAGATGCGCAAGGTGATCGTCGACCAGATCGAGGCCCTCGCCGAGCTCAACCGCATCGTGGCGCAGCATGGCCGCGGCCTCGACGTCTCCACGGCGGGCCGCGCCTCCGTGCAGCGCCAGGAGGAGCCGATGGTCGCGACCGTCGGCGCCCGCAGCACCGAGACGCGCATGCGCGACACCGGCAGCGCCTCGACGCTGCCACCGCCGGACCTCGGCATGCCGGCCTCGCGCCGCACCGAAGCTCCGCCGGTCGCGCCCGCGGGCAACGACCAGAGCCGCGACGGCTGGCTCTCGGACCTGCTGAACCGTACGGACGCCAACCAGGGTACTCCGAACGGCCGTGAGGCCCCGCGTGGCCGCACGACACCCGCTCCGCAGCCGCAGGCTCCGCAAGGTGGCGGCAATCCGCTGGAATCGCTGTCGCTCGACATCGGCCGGCTGATGGACCGCAACCTCGCCGCCGAGATGTGGGACCGCTACCAGCGCGGCGAGAACAAGGCCTTCACCAAGCGCCTCTACACGCCCGCCGGCCAGAAGGCCTTCGATGAGGTGGCCCGCAAGTACCGCGCCGACCGCAACTTCAAGGGCACGGTCGACCGCTATGTCGCGGAGTTCGAGCGCCTGCTCGACGAAGTCGCCCGCGACGGCCGCGGCCCGCAGGAGCTGCGCAACCACCTGACCTCGGAAACGGGTCTGGTCTACACCCTCCTCGCCCACGCGGCGGGACGGCTGGGGTAAGGCGAAGCTCGCAAATGGCGAGTGGCGAACAGCGAATGAAAAACGGAGCCCTCGCGGGCTCCGTTTTTGTTTGATCTCGTCAATGCAATGATGCGTTGGGAGCGAGCGCGTCGTCCTCGCTCTCGTGCCCCGGACGCAACGCAGCGCCCCTTCGGCGGTGCGCTGCAGAGCCGGGCCCACGTCGCGGCATTGTACGGTGTAGCCTCCTGGGTCCCTGTGTCTTGGAAGTCTGTCAGGATAGGGTGGGCGGGAAGCCGTTGGGTCCTTGGCGCTTGACGCCGTGAGCCGGCTCGGTCTCCCGCCCGTTCCATCTATCAACCTGAACAGTTGCACGAGGCTGCGCCAACAGACCT
>NZ_LGHL01000055.1 GCF_001908205.1 Bradyrhizobium sp. NAS80.1 | reverse complement strand
TCTGGAGAGCCGGATGCGTACCGAAAGGCGCATGTCCGGTTCGGCGAGAGGCGATGAGAAACCATCCGCCGTAAGGCGGAACTGGCGCTCATCGCCTACTCTACCCTTCTACGCGTCGGTCGAGCAGCGGGACAATCCGGATCTTCGCGGCAAGCCCGTCGCGGTAGGCGGCTCGGCGGAGCGCGGTGTAGTAGCAGCCGCGAGCTACGAAGCCCGCAAGTTCGGTGTCCGCTCCGCCATGGCCTCCGTCACCGCGAAGCGACAGTGTCCCGACCTGATCTTCGTCAAGCCGCGCTTCGAGGTCTACAAGGCAATCAGCCGGCAGATTCGCGAGATCTTCGCGGAGCACACGCCGATCATCGAGCCTCTATCTCTCGATGAGGCCTACCTCGACGTCACAGAAAACCTACAAGGCATCCCCTTCGCCAGGGACATCGCCTTGCGCATCCGCGAAAAGATTAAGGCGGAGACTGGCCTCAACGCCTCGGCCGGCATCTCCTACAACAAGTTTTTGGCGAAACTCGCTTCCGATCACCGCAAACCCAATGGTCAATTCGTCATCTCGCCGGAGATGGGACCGGCATTCGTGGAGATACTGCCCGTAGGAAAATTCCACGGGATAGGGCCGGCGACGAGCGCGAAGATGAATGCCTTGGGCATCTTCACCGGTCTAGACATGCGCAACCAGACGCTGGAGTTCATGAACGCGAACTTCGGCAAATCAGGTGCATACTATTACTGGATCTCGCGCGGCGTCGACGAACGGCCCGTGCGAGCTAACCGGATCCGAAAGTCTGTCGGTGCGGAGAACACGTTCTCGATCGACCTCACCGAGTTCGATGCCATGCTCGCCGAGCTAGAGCCGCTGATAGACAAAGTCTGGCGATACTGCGAATCGGCAGGGACACGAGGCCGAGCGGTAACGCTGAAGGTGAAGTTCGCCGACTTCGAGATCATCACGCGCAGCCGGTCCGTCGTTTCGCCCGTCGCGAGCCGGCATGATCTCGCAGAGCTGACGATCGGCTTGCTGAAGGACAATATGCCCCTCCCGAAACCAGTGCGCCTTTTGGGGGTGTCGCTGTCTTCCCTCCAGATCGGGGACGATGCGGAGCCGCAGCTGGACTTCGGGCTTTGATGCAGATTGCGCCGACGCAATCACCACTCGCGTGAGCCCGCGCGCTTCTGGTTGATCAGGTCGACCAGCGCGGTCTCGTAATGATCCTCGAATTTCTCGGGGTCGAACGTGCCCGTCTTCTGGTTGCCGATGTGCTTTGCGAGGTCGAGCATGTCTTTGGTGACTTTGACATCCTGGATCGCGTCGAAATACTCCCGCTCGCTGCGCACCTCGCAGGGGTAGCGCAGCAGTGTGCCAACGAGCCCCTTGTCCGTCGGCTCGAGGGCAATGATGTGCTCGCGGTTGGTCAGGACCAGATGGACGTTCACGGGACGCGCCCGCATACCATTCTAATCGTAACGGTAGTGCCGCTGGCTGAATCTCCAGATCGGGGGCCGGCTCGACCGCTACGAATCGATATTTGCTAATTGGCGCGAGCGCTGCTTTGATCTCGGCAGCCGGTTCTCCGCCGCTTGCATCACCGGCCCAGCTTAAGGAACGTCCCATGCCGAAACCACAACCAATTGCGCGGTGGATCGTCGCCGCGATCACATCAGTCAGCCTCGTCACGTTCAGCCCAGCGCGCGCAGCGTCGGTTGCGCCGGTCGCTGCGGAAAACGGCATGGTGGTGTCCGCGCAGCATCTGGCGACCCAGGTGGGCGTCGATGTGCTGAAGCGCGGTGGCAATGCGGTCGATGCCGCTGTGGCCGTCGGTTATACCCTGGCGGTCGCCTACCCAGCAGCTGGTAATCTCGGAGGTGGCGGCTTCATGACGATCCAGCTCGCCGATGGCCGCAAGACCTTCCTCGACTTCCGCGAGACGGCGCCCAAGAACGCCACTGCCAACATGTATCTCGACAAGGATGGCAACGTCATCAAGGGCATCTCGACCAAGGGGCATCTAGCCGTGGGCGTGCCCGGCTCCGTCTCGGGCATGGAATATGCGCGCGAGAAATACGGCACCATGAAGCGCGCGGACCTGATCGCCCCAGCTATCCAGCTGGCAGAACAGGGATTTGTGCTCGACCAGGGTGACATCGACCTGCTGCGCACGGCGACCGACGATTTCAGGGGCGATCCCGCATCGAGCGCCATTTTCCTCAAGAACGGCCAGCCGTTCGACGTAGGCGATAAACTGGTGCAATCCGAGCTGGCCAAAACCCTGCGCGAGATCAGCAACAAGGGCACAGACGGTTTCTACAAGGGCTGGGTCGGCAGCGCCATCGTGGCATCGAGCCAAGCCGGCAAAGGTCTAATCACGCAAGATGACCTCGACAGCTACAAGACGCGCGAGCTCGCACCTGTCGAATGCGACTATCGCGGCTACCACGTGATCTCCGCGCCGCCGCCGAGCTCGGGTGGCGTCATTATCTGCGAGATCCTCAATATCCTGGAGGGCTATCCGCTCAAGGAGCTGGGCTACCACTCCGCGCAGTCCGTGCACGTGCAGATCGAAGCCATGCGCCACGCTTACGTGGACCGCAACAGCTACCTCGGCGATCCGGACTTCGTGAAAAACCCCCTCGACCGGCTCCTCGACAAGAGCTACGCGGCCAAGATCCGTACTGTGATCGACCCGAACAAAGCTGGCGTCTCCAAGGACATCAAGCCGGGCGTCGCGCCGCACGAGGGCAGCAACACCACGCACTATTCGATCGCGGACAAGGACGGCAACGCGGTATCAGTGACCTATACGCTGAACGACTGGTTTGGCGCCAAGGTGACGGCGGCAAAGACTGGCGTGCTGCTGAACGATGAAATGGACGACTTCACCGCCAAGGTCGGGGTGCCGAACCTTTATGGCCTGGTGCAGGGCGCGGCCAATGCCATCGCACCAGGCAAGCGGCCGCTGTCCTCGATGAGCCCGACCATCGTCACCAAGGACGGCAAGACCGTCATGGTGGTGGGCACGCCCGGCGGCAGCCGCATCATCACGGCAGTCTTGCAGACCATGATCAACGCGATCGACTACGACATGAACGCGCAGGAAGCCGTCGACATGCCGCGAATTCACCAGCAATGGCTACCGGATCTGACCAACGTCGAGAACTATGCGCTGTCACCTGACACGCGCAAGATCCTAGAAGGTATGGGCCACAAGTTCGGGCCGCCGCAACCGGCAAACCATCTCGCAGTCATTATCGTCGGCGCGCCGTCACTCAACGGCAAGCAAGTGGGCAACAACCGCTACTATGGCGCCAACGATCCACGCCGCAACTCGGGACTAGCGGCGGGCTATTGATGGCAAATTGAGAAGACGGTGAATAGGAAGAGACGATACCGCCAACTGCCATATCGCCAATGCACCTTTCTGCGCCACGCACCTGGTCTGCAAGGCGCAGGTCGCCTAGTCGCGCGCCGTCGGTCAGGGCGTCGGCAGATAATCCAAGACACAGGCCGTGCACGTGTGCGCGGACAGCCTCACCAAGAGGCTGTCCGCGCAGGGCCGACCGACATACCCCAACCAGCGAAGCGACTGTCTCGTCATTAGACTACTCGCTCTCTCCCCTCCCCTCAGGGGACGCGCGTAACCTTGTTGTCGGGCGCACGCTGAATCAGCCCGTCCCGCTCCTCGCCCAGGACTACTCTCAACCAGAACTGTCGGTTTGAGACCCAATTCAGGAACAATATTGAAGACCGCAAGTCGAAGCCCCTGGCCTTTCCGCCGGAGCCGTCGTGGATACCAAGCACAGCGAGACCGAAACGCTCCTCGCCGACGCCGAGAGAGCTGCCCGTACGTTGCGCGGCGCGAAGGCATTCCGGAGCTAGCCGCCCAACTAGAAAATGCTGGCAATTCCGCTAGTCTGTGGGGTTCGGAGGAAACGCGATGATCAAGCTGGCCGGCGTCCGCACCTCAGCGGACTATGCTATCCCTTCGCAGATGAAGGCCTGGGTGCTTGGAGGCCCGGACGAGCTTCTCCTTCGTGACAAGCCGGTGCCGATGCCGGGCCGTGTGGAGGTGCTGATCCGCATCGACGCAGTGGCGATTTGCGCCACCGACCTCGAGATCATCCACTCCGGCTCGCCCGCGAGCATCTTGGGCGGCCTGCCCTTCAACAAGAACTTTACGCCTGGCCATGAATATATGGGCACGGTGGTCGCGCTCGGGCCAGACGTCGACGAATATGAGATCGGCGAACGCATCAGCGTGGAGATCCATGCCGGCTGCGGCCAGTGCAAGCGCTGCCGCCAAGGCATGTACACCTCATGCCTGAACTACGGCAAACCGGAGAAAGGTCCACCGCGCAAACGGCTTCACCACCGACGGCGGCTTTGCGGAGTATGCCGTCAACCACATCAACACGCTGGCACGTGTGCCTGATACGATGAGCGATGCCGAGGCGACGCTGGTCGTCACTGCCGGCACATCGATGTACTGCCTGACTGAACTGGGTGGGCTCGCGGCCGGCGAAAGCGTGGTCGTGATTGGCCCGGGGACAATCGGCCTGTTGGCGGTTGCAGTCGCGAAAGCGATCGGCGCGAGCCCAGTGATCCTGACGGGGACGCGCAACAAGCGCCTGGCCATCGGCAAGGGGCTGGGCGCCGATCGCACGATCAATATCAACGATGAAGACGCCGTCGCGGTCGTCAAGGAACTCACCGGCGGAATCGGCGCGGACTACGTCGTCGAATGTGCGGGCACCGAGGCTACGATCGAGCAGGCGATCCGCATGACAAATCGCGGTGGCAAGATCTGCCTCGCCGCATTCCCGCATGAGCGCGTCACACTCGACATCGCCCAACTCGCCAAGAACAACATCTATCTCTACGGCATTCGCGGTGAAGGTCGCAGTGCGACCCGCCGCGCAATGGCGCTGATGGCCGAAAGGCGGTTCGATGCGACCAAGATTCATAACCACACGTTTCCGCTCGCCGACCTGCCGACCGCGCTTCGTTACGCGCGCGAACGGATCGGCGACGCTATCAAGGTCGTTGTCACCAACCGGCAGGCCGCCACCGGCGACGGCGACGCGGAATAGTGCGACCGACGCGTCGCTCCGCACCTTCGGTGCATCAGCGAGCAATCACGCGGCGCCACCAAGATAGAGCCGCTTGACGATGTCGTTGCCCCTCAATTCGTCGACCGAAGCGGCCGCCACGACGATTTCACCATGGACAATGATGTAGCCGCGGCTGGCGATCCGGATCGCCTGATTGAAGTTCTGCTCCGCCATCAGCACCGTCAGGCCGCGGTTCTGATTGAGCTCGCCGATCTTGGTGATAGTCTGCGAGACCAGGAGTGGCGAGAGACCCACGGAAGGTTCGTCGACCAATAGCAAGCGTGGTGACGACATCAAGGCGCGCGCGATCGCCAGCATCTGCTGTTGTCCGCCTGACATGGTGCCCGCGAGCTGCCCCTGCCGCTCCTTGAGGACGGGAAACGTTTCGAAAGCGACCGCAAGATTGCGGTCGATACTGCGCCGGGCAGCCTTGCGGAACGCACCGAGCATCAGGTTCTCCAGCACGGTCAGCCGGGGGAACAAACGCCGGCCCTCTGGAACCATCGCTACGCCGAGCTCGACGATGTCTTCGGTCGACAGACGGGACAGATCGTGCGCCGCACCGTCGATCGTAAGCGATATAACACCACGTTGCGGCCGCACCAGGCCCGCGATGCACTTCATCAGCGTGCTCTTGCCGTTGCCGTTGGTACCGAGCAAGGCAACGGTTTCGCCGGCTTCGACATGGAGCGAAACGCCGCGCAACGCCTTCACGGCGCCGTAACCTGCATCAAGATCATTGATGGCAAGGCTAAGTGCCAAGGTAAGCCTCCTGCACGCGCTGGTCGGCCATGACTTCGGATGGCGTGCCGATCGCGATGATCCTGCCGGCGTCAAGACACATTACGCGTTCGGAGAAGCGCATCACGGCCTGCATGATATGCTCGATCATGATGATAGTGATGTCCCGGCTTGCAAGGCTCAACAGCAGATCAAGCACTTCATCGACTTCCGAACTTGAGAGGCCTGCCATTGCCTCGTCCGAAATCAAGAGCTTCGGATGCGTCGCCATCGCACGCGCAAGTTCCATCTTGCGCAATTCCACCTGACTAAGCTGCGTAGCCGAGACGTTGGCCTTCGACCCAAGGCCCATTTGATTCAGGATCGACATCATGGTGTCTCGCCGCTGCGTCACCGAGACATGCTCGTGCGCGGCAAAGTCGAGCGCAACCATGAGATTTTCGGCGACTGTCATGCTCCTGAACGGTCGCGGAATCTGGAAGCTGCGGGCAATGCCGCGGCGCGTGCGCACGTGCGGCTGCAGCAGCGTGATGTCCTCATCACAAAACAGGATGGTGCCGGGTTCGGTGCGAAACGCGCCGGAAATGCAGTTGATCAGCGTGGTCTTGCCCGAGCCGTTCGGGCCGATCAGGCCGAACCGCTCACCGGGCCGAATGTCGACGCTGACATTATGGAGCGCCGTGAACCCGCCGAAACGCTTGGTAAGCGCTGAAATCCTCAGCAGGGGCGACTGGATGTCGGAGAGCGTCATGCCTCACCCTCCTTGCGGTTGCCGCGCAACTTGCGGACCAGGCCGATGATGCCCTCTGGTGCGCCTACTACAAAAAGTACCAGCATCACACCGAGCACCAGCACGTTGACCTCCGACGAGATCGTTACCGTCAGAAATTGCTGCGTCGTTCCGAGCACGATCGCGCCGATGATCGGTCCGGACCAATGCGCAGTTCCGCCGATCAGCGACATCGCCAGTGTCGTGACGGAGTAATTAAGATTGAACGCGGACCCAGGGTCCGCATATTGCAGGTACATCGCAGCGGGTGCGCCGACGGCACACATCAGCGCGCCTGAGATCACACAGGCGATCAGCTTCAATCGCAAGGTCGGCACGCCCGTGCATTCGGCCGCGAGTTCGTCGTCCCTGAGCGCCTGCAGGCCGCGGCCGATCCATGAGTTCTGGATGTAGCGCGATATCGCAACCGCCAGCACCACGAGGAGAGCCTGGACGAAGAATAGCATCTGCACATAGCTGTCGAACGGCGCCGTTACCGCCGGCCGTTGAATCTGAATGCCCGCGGCTCCGCCGACGTATCGCCAGTTCGTTATCGTCGTCTCGATGATGATCGTCAGTGCAATCGTCGCGATCGAGAAATAAATACCCTGCATGCGAAGCGTCAGGAGACCGAGCGCAAACCCCATGAGCGCGCCGACCGCGGCGCCGGTCAGGATCTGCAGGGGAAGCGGTGCGCCAAAGGCACTGACCAGGAATACCGAGGTATATACGCCAACGCCGAAAAACGCGCTGGTGCCGAAATTCACATAACCCGCATAACCACCAAGGATACTCCATGCGACGGCAAGCGCGATGAACTGCAGTATGACGTAGCCGGCAAAGAATGGATACTGGTTGCCGACGACCTGTGTCATCGCAAAGACGGCGGCGAGAAAGACGGCCGCTCCACTCCAGAAAGCAACGCCGTTGCGTTTCATGGTCGCCTGCCAAACAGGCCCTGCGGCCGTACGGCAAGAATGCCGAGCAATATCGCAAAGGAAATCGCCGGTGCCCAGGAAGCACCGAACATGGTGAGCACAATCGACTCGGCGACACCGAGAATGATGGCGGCGACGAGCGTCCCGCTCATGCTGCCTAGCCCCGCCATCACTACGACGCAGAATGTGCGCCCGATATAGGCACGGCCAAGTGTTGGATCGACGGGAGCGACGATGATCAGCAGGGCGCCGGCGATCCCGAGCACGGCGGTGGCGATGCCGAATGCCCACTGCTTGATCTTGACCGGGTTGGTGCCCATCAACCGTAACGCCTCCTGGTCCTGCGCGACCGCGCGGATAGCGCGTCCCATGAAGGTCCGCGACAAATACAGCGTGAGCAGGACGGTCAGTGCGGTTGCGATAGCAAAGGCAACCAGAAGCCGGTACGGAATGCGGATATCGCCGAGACGCCACGCCTTGCCGATATAATCGGCGGTGACAGAGCGCTGATCGACGCCGAATTGCAGGATGATCAGCACTTCAATGATGAAGGCGACGCCGAAGAAGAAGGCGATGCCGCGTACCCCAGCGTCGCTGCCTCGCTTCTCGAACGTTTCGTAGTACAGGCGATAGGTCGCAAGCCCGAACAGGAAGAATACCGGGGTGATCAGGATCCCGGCGACCAGCGGATCAACGGCATAATTCTCGTTGAGGAAATACACCGCGTAGGACGCCAGCACCAGAAACGCCGGATGCGCCACATGAGGGACGTCGAGCAGGCCGAACGACACCGACAATCCGAGGCTGACCGCGCCATAGAAGCAGCCGAGCAGCACCCCGATCACCACGGCATCGAGCAGCAGATCCAATGAAAACAATTGAGATCCCCCTTGACCCGGCTTGAGCCGCTTCCCCGATCAGCTCGTGCCGGGGGTATCCGATCCCCTGCCCGGGGCGATTTCACCCGGACAGCCTCGCGATAACCCGCCTATTTCCGCGCGGCCTCGAACGGAGCGACCAACTCGCCGGATTTCAGATTCTCCGGGAACAGGATCACCTGCTTGCCCGAACTGCGGAACTGCTCCATGTTCTTATCCACGACGCCGCGGAACTGGGCCTGCAGCACTGCGGTTTCCTTGCGCTCACCATCAGGCGAAAACGCGATCGCACCAACGATGGTGTTGTGGGTGTTTTCGCGAAGATATTTTGCGAGCGCTTTTTGATCCAGCGAACCCACCTTCTTGATGGCCTGCTCAATCAGCTGGCCGCTGGCATAGCCGAACGGCGCCAGATAGTAACCGAGCGGGTCGACTTTGGCTTCCACAGCCCGTTTCGTGTACTTGTCGAAGAACTCCTTGGTTCCCTCGAAATACATGCTCTTTTCCGGGAGCCATGAGTTGTAGTTGACGACGCCGTTGAGCAGCGAGCCCATATTCTCCATCACGGCGCCGAACTGCAGGCCGACCATGCCGCCGCCGAAAACCTTGACGCTGTCGCCGACGCCGATCTCGTTCACGGCGCGCAGAATGCCGGCCGAGTCCGGCGGATAAGACGCGACATAAACGATGTCGGGCTTGGTCGCCTTGAGCGCACGGATGATGCTGGAAAACTCGACCGTGTTCGGTGGATATGCCTGGTCGAATACGATCGGCAGGGTGCGCTTGGCTGCGACTTCACGCGCGGTCTTAGCCAGATTCTGGGCGAATTCCTGGTCCGCCGTCAGCAACGCCATGGATTTTCCGCCGGCCTTCTGACCGATATCGAGAAACGAAGCCGCCCAACTGTCAGGCGGGCCCCACGGCGCATTGTTGAACCACATGTCGTGGCCGATCTTGCTGTTGACCTGGAATGAGAAATTGCCGATCAGCAGAAGTCCACGCTGCTTGACCATCGGCATGATCGGCGCCGTCGGCACGGTCGCATAGGGCGCGAACAAGAGGTCGACCTTGTCGACATCGATCAGCTTCGAATAGATCGCCGGCGTCTCCGCAGCACTCGACTTGTCGTCATAGACGACAAGTTCGACCTTGCGGCCGCCGAGCAGCCCGCCCTTGGCGTTGACGTCGTCACGCCAGATCTCGATGCCGAGCAGCGAAGCCTTGCCGCCGCCTGCGAGACCGCCGGTTTGCGGCATGCTCATGCCGATCCTGATCGGCGCCTGCTGCGCCTGCAGCAGGTCGACGCCGAGCGGCGAGGCCGCAAGTGCCGCGCCCGCAGTCGCCAGCAGGCGGCGGCGGGAAATCGATCTTGGCTTGGAGACCTTCTTCGACATTGGCGGTTCTCTCCCTTAGGTAATTGCTGTTTGGCGTGATCGCGTTTGGCTTGCCGGCGTCGTTCCTCGTCAGATTTGCCCCAAGGCCGTCAGGATAACCTGCGGTGTCAGGGGAATCTCGGTAATTATTGTCCCGAACGGTTTGAGCGCATCATTGACCGCGTTGGTCACGGCCGCGGCCGCCCCCGCGGTACCGGCCTCGCCCGCGCCCTTGGTGCCGAGCTCGGATTCGCGCGTCGGCGAGACGACATGGCCGACGTCGGTGTCCGGCATCTTGCCGAACATCGGCACCAAGTAGTCGACCATGCCCGTCGGCAGGGTGTCAGGACGGAAATAGACGATCCGTGCAAGCTCATTCAGTTCGATGCGCGGCGCGCATTTCACAATGTCGGATGATTTCAGGAGATCGGCATGCCGGGTCAGCGCGCCGATGACGAGCGTTTCGCCCTTGACCGCGATTCTGCGCAATTCGGTAAGTTCGCCGATATCGACGATCGCCTCCGGCCCAACCAGCTGCAGATTGATCGCGGGGATCAGGCTTTGCCCGCCCGAAAGCACCCTAGCCTTCTCTCCATGCACGGCAAGCAGCTCCCGCGCATTGGCAACGCTGGTCGCGCGTGCGTAGGCGAAAGCCGAGGCTTTCATTCAGGCAAGCCCCTCCCCGGCCCCTGATTTTCTACTTTTGAGGAGATTAGAGGGTGCGACTTTTCAAAGGTCAAGCTGCATGAGTTTGAGATCTTTTCGACTTTCGGACTTGCCTTGATCGATCTGCCGACACACGCTCCCGCCAACCAGGAATGGTTCGGGGAGGCGCAGAGATCATGAAACTCGGGTTCTTCACGATGCCGATCCATCCCTTGGGAAAGGATTGGCGACAATCCCTGAAGGAGGACCGGGAAGCCTTCCTGCTGGCGGATGAGCTCGGCTTTTCGGAAGCCTATGTCGGCGAGCACGTCACCGACCGCGCCGAAAACATCACTTCCTGCATCGCTTTCATCGCCTGGCTTGCCGCCGCCACCAAGCAGATCAAGCTCGGCACCGGCACGGTCAACATGCCGAACAGCCATCCGGCTGCAATTGCCGCCTCCATCGCAATGCTCGACCACATGCTCGACGGCCGGCTGATTTTCGGCATTAGCCCGGGCGGCCTGCTGTCGGACGCCGAGCTGTTTGGCAATCTCAAGGCCGATCGCAATGCGATGTTTTTGGAGGCGATCAACCAGGTGCTGGCGATCTGGGACGCCAACCCGCCCTATAATCTTTCGGGCAAATACTGGAACATCTCGATCGAAAAAACCCTGATCGAAGACATCGGCCAGGGCTTTATCGCAAAGCCGTTGCAGCGTCCGCATCCGCCGATTGTGGTCACTGCGGTCGCGCCCTTCTCCAACGGCGTCACTGAGGCGGCCGCGCGCGGCTGGGAACCGATTTCCGCCAACTTCCTGATGCCGGCCTGGGTGAAGAGCCACTGGCCGAAATATGTCGAAGGCTGCGAGCGCGTCGGCCGTCCGACCGATTCCGCCAACTGGCGCGTGGCCAAAAGCGTATTCGTCGCCAAGGACATCGCGACCGCCAAGGCCTATGCCACCGATCCGAACGGTCCTTATGTCTATTACCATCGCTCGCTCTTCACCAAGCTGAAGCGAAGTGGTCGCATCGAGCTGTTCAAGACCCGGCGCGACCAGCCCGATGATGAGGTGACGCTGGAGTCGATCTGCGATAAACTCATCATCTACGGCACACCGGAGAGCGTAGCCGACCAGTTGCTGGCTTTCCAGGAAGAAGTCGGCACCTTCGGCACTCTCCTCTACGCCGGCAAGGACTGGCGCGACCGCGAGCTCGGCCGCCGCTCTATGATCCTGATGGCCGAGAAAGTCATGCCGCGCGTCAACGCCGCCTGTGCCCGTAGCCGCGACGCCGCAGGTTGAGCGTGATGGCTCTCTCCGATCGCATCCCCTATCTGGCGCAGGTCGACCGCCCGAAACTCAAGCTGCCCGCCGACAAGCGGCTCGCCGTCTGGGTCATCCTCAACGTCGAGGAATGGCGGATCGAAAGCGCCATGCCTCGTACTGTGCTGTCGCCACCAATGGGGCAGCCGCTGTTGCCCGACGTACCGAACTGGTCGTGGCACGAATACGGCATGCGCGCGGGTTTCTGGCGTCAGTTCAAGGCACTCACCGAGCGCAACATCCCGGTAACGCTCGCGATCAACGGCAATGTCTGCAACTCCTATCCCCGCGTCGCCTCTGCCGCGCTGGAAGCCGGCTTCGAGTTCATGGGCCATGGCTTCCTGCAGGGGCCGATGCACAAGCTCGACGACCAGGCCGACGCGATCAAGCGCGCGGTCGACACCGTCGCCAAGTTCGCCGGCAAGCCGCCGCGCTCGTGGGAGAGCCCGGGCCTCACCGAAACCGAGGCAACGCTCGACCTGCTCCGTCTCAACGGCATCGAATATGTCGCGGACTGGGTGATCGACGATCTGCCGCAGGATATCGCCACGCCCCACGGCACCATCACCACCATCCCCTATTCAGTGGAGACCAACGACATTGTCATCCATGCGCTACAGCATTTGCCGTCCGAGCAGTTTTTGAAGCGCTGTACCGACCAGTTCGACCGCCTTTATCTCGAAGGCGCCGACAATGCGCGGGTGATGGCGATCTCGATCCATCCTTACATCACCGGCGTGCCGCACCGGATCAAGTATCTGGAGGCGCTGCTCGACCATGTCATCTGCCATGATGGCGTCGCCCTGATGACCGCAAGCGAAATCGGCGACTGGTACCGCGCCGAGATGGCGAGGTGGTAGCGGGACGGACTCGAACCCCCGACCCCAGGATTATGATTCCCGTGCTCTAACCAGCTGAACTACCCCGCCACACGGCTCGCGATGCCGGACACAAGGTCTCGTTCTCGCGACTCGATTCGCCCGAGCTTTGCTTCGTCGCTCCGCCCTCTCTCGAACCAAGAGGGCGCAGGGAAGGCCGGGTGCCGGCTGGCACCCACGAGTCCGCTGTGCGCATGTAGCGCAGGAAAAAATGCACAGCGGCAGACAGGTGAAGCCCAACACACGGCCTTCCCTGCGCAGTGGCTTTACGGCTTATGCCGCGCTCTCCCGGGAGCCGAATTCCCTCTGGCCTCCCTCACTCTCG
>NZ_LGHL01000054.1 GCF_001908205.1 Bradyrhizobium sp. NAS80.1 | reverse complement strand
GCTTCCCGGCGATCGCCAGCTGACCGATCCGGCCCATGCCGGCGAACGTGGTGACACCCGCCCAGCTACACCACGCCAAGGGACACGATCCGCCTGCCTGATCCGACGCGTTATAGTTGGAATAGTTGGAGCAATGATGAGGGGCTTCGCTCAGAGCCGCAGGACGACAGCACAAATCGACACTCGAGGGACCCGGCGCGGCACCTTGCCGGTCGACCTCTACGGGTGACACTTAAGCGAGAATCTACGGCCGGTTTCGGGGACGAATTTGTCACCGATGTTTGATTTGTTTCAGCTTTTTCCGGCCTGTCACGCCGGAGGTCGCGGGTTCGAGCCCCGTCTCTCGCGCCATTTCATGGCGGATACACCCCTCAATATCTTTAAAATCAACGGTTTGGTGAGGCGTTCTCGTGCGCGCCTGGAATCAAAAGACCGCCCGTAGGCGGTCGTTTGGTATCAAATCGGACCTTTTGGTTGTCAGCGAATCTCGGGCGAGCCCGCGCTCGTGACCGCCACCGGCTTGCCGGCCTTGATGACGTGGGTCGACTGGGCGGTCTGGCTGAAATTGGCGCTGCTGCGGGCTGCGATCCCGAAGCCGGCCACGATGATGCCGGCAACCAGCGCCACCACCACGATCTTCAGGTGGGTCGCACGATCAACGGAATGAATTGAATGGTTCATCTGAGCCTCCCGACGGGCTTTGCCGCCGTTTATGGGCTCTTCTTCTAAGGGCTATCTGTTTCGGGATCGTTTCGCGGGTTCCGCAAAATGGTTTCATCTCCCGCCCGGCTGGTTTCACCGGGCGGCAGGGCCGGGGAGGCGGCCTCAGGCGGCGGCCCGGCCGATGTCGGCCCGGATCGACCGGGCGGCCCAGAGGAACAGGAGGGCTCCCAGCGTGGTCGTGATCGTCGCCGAGAGCAGGGAATAGCGGACAGCGTCAGCGCCATAGCTGCCCCTCAGGGCGTCGTTGACCACGCCGACCGCAAGCGGGCCGACGCCCTGGCCGAAGCAGGTCGCGGTCAGCGCGATGAGCGCGGATGCCAGCGCCCGCATGCTCGGCTTCGCCACCGTCTGCGCGATCGCGAAGATCGGCCCGAGATGGAAGCCGACCAGGAACGAGGTCAGCGCCAGCATCGCGACCATCATCGCGAAATCCTGCGTCAGCATGCAGAGCGCGAACACCGGGCCGGCGAGGCCTGAGGTGATCGCGGGCGCCCACAGCTTCCAGCGGTCGTCGCGGCGGCTGACTTGCGCCACCACGAAGCCGCCGAGCAGGGTGCCGGCCATGCCGGCGAGCCCCTTGAAGGTGCCGGCATAGGTGCCGATCTCGGCGCTCGACAGATGATGCACGCGGGCGAGGAATGGCGGGATCCAGGCCGCGGTCGCGTAGTTCGTGTAGGTGGTGAGGCAGAAGCCGATCAGCACGATGATGAAGCTCCGCTGCGAGGCGAGGAAGCGCAGCGTCGGCCCGAGCGGCTCGGGCACGAAGCTCTCCTGCATCGCGCCGCGCTTCGGCTCCGAGATCGTCAGCCACAGGATCAATGCGAGCAGGATGCCCGGCAGGCCGGCAACGTAGAAGGCGGCCCGCCAGCCATAATGCTGGTTCACATAGCCGCCAACGAAATAGCCGAGGAAGACGCCGAGATAGGTGCCGATGGCGTAGATGCCGAGCGCGCGCGGGCGCTCGTTCTTGGCAAAGAGATCGGCGACGATCGATTGCGAGGCGGGGGAGCCCGCGGATTCACCGATGCCGACGCCGACGCGGGCCAGCGCCAGCGAGGTCACGCTCGAAGCCGCGCCGCACAGCGCCGTCATCGCGCTCCAGAACGCGAACGCCGCGGCCACGATGTTGCGCCGGTTGAGCCGGTCGGCGACGCGCGCGATGGGAATGCCGAGCAGGGAATAGAACAGCGCGAAGCCGAAGCCTGCGAGCAGGCCCATCATGGTGTCGCTGAGCTGAAACTCCTTCTTGATCGGCTCGATCAGGACGTTGAAGATCGTGCGGTCGAGGAAGTTCAGCGCATAGATGACGGTGAGCAGGCCGAGCACGTAGTAGCGGCGCGCCGAGGGCTTTGCTGCGGCGGCCGCCTGCACCGACATTTGTGACGTTACGTCGACCATCGCTTCCCCCAATTTGCTTTTGTTATCATTGCCAGTCCCGCTCTTATTTGGAGCGGGATTCTCAGCCTTCGCGGATGTAATTCCCCGCTTCGAATTCGACTGGAGGCGCGCTTGCATCGAACGACACGCCGATCGGATCGCGATCTGCGGCGAGCGCGTCGAGCTGGTCGCTCAACATGCGCCGGATCATCAGGATGCCGCGGTCGCTCTGGCCGAAATGCTCCTCGGAGTGGATGGTCACCTCGCCCTGGCCGACCTGGGCCTCGTAGTCGCCCGGGAATTGCTGGTGCTCGGCTTCCGTCATGTCCCACCAGAACTTGCCGTTGAACTTCGAGCGCATCCGGCCGATGTCGCCGGAATTCTTGACGCGGCCGGCGACATAGATGCGGAACGAGGTGTCGTCGATCGGCAGCGTCCAGCCGATCGACTCGACGCGGGCGAATTGCGCCACGCGCGGGTTCGGCACGACGCGCAAGGTGGGGAGGGCAGCCTCGGTGACGCGATAAAACACCTTGCCATCATCCTGCTTGCGGATCGAGCGTACGGCGATGCCGCGCGGCGTCTTGTCGAACTTCACCTCCGGCATCGAAGCCATCATGTTGGTGAATTGCGGGCCCGAGAACGAGCCGTGCAGCACCGGCACGTGGTAGGGATCGACCACGTTCTCGAAATGCTGCAGCCAGTTGCAGGGGATGATCGCAGGGCCGCCGCCGCCGATCGAGGAATCGTCCGCCTCGACGAACTCGCCGTCATCCATGTTTTCCAGGCATTCGTAGGCCGGCAGCACCGGGCGTTTCTCGGCCGGACCCATATAGGCGAAGATCAGCCCGTAGCGTTCCTCGACCGGGTACCAAGGCTGGCGCACCTTGTCCTTGAACTGACCGCCGTCGGGCTCGCAGGGCTGTTCGAGGCAATGGCCTTCAGTGTCGAACTTCCAGCCGTGATAACAGCAGCGGATGCCGTCTTCCTCGACCTTGCCATAGTAGAGCGTGGTGCCGCGGTGGCAGCAGCGGGCATGCAGCAGGCCGACGCGGCCGTGCTTGTCGCGGAACAGGATAAGATCCTCCCCGAGCGCGCGCACCTTTTTCGGCGTGTCGGTCGCGTCGCTGGCAAGCCCGACCGGATGCCAGTAGCGGCGGAGCAGTTCACCCATCGGCGTGCCGCGCACAACCGAAGTGAGTTCGGCGCGCGTGTTCGCCGGCTTCATCGCATAGGCCGTGCCGAGATCGCGATCCCGCTGGGTGATCGTCATCCTGTTCCTCCCGCCGCAGGCCTTGGTGGCCGGGTCGTTTCTTATGCCGTGCCCCAATGAAAAATAATTCGATGACAATGTCAACGATATTGCAGAATGCTTCTTAGCCGCATTTTGATGAGGCTGGGGAGGTTGCGAGGCGCGGACTTGGCACGCCCCGGCTTTCTTGGCAGAGGTGGACCATGAGCCAGACATCGAGCAGGGGCGGGCGCGCGTCGTCCGACGTGGACGACAGTCACGCGCCGGCGCCGATCACCATGATGCTGTCGTCGCGGCTGATGGTCCTGGCCAACCTGCTCAAGCGGGGCGCCATCCTGCGCTACAAGCGCCTCGCCGGATTGTCCTCGGTCGAGTTCGGCCTCGTCGCTTCGCTCGGCCGCCGGCCGCCAATGAGCGTGGCGCGGCTCGCCGAAGCCGTCGGCCAGGACAAGGGTCAGATCAGCCGCGCGCTCGCGGAACTCGTCTCGCGCAAGCTGATCGCGAAATCGGCGAACCCGAAGGACAGCCGCGAGGTGCTGGTGTCGCTGACCGCGGCAGGGCTCGCCGCGCATGATGCGATCGTCGCCGGCGCGCAGCAGCGCAATCGGCAATTGCTGGAACAATTGAGCAAGGACGAACTCGAGACGCTGCTGGCGCAGATCGATCGCCTCACGGCGACGGCCGAGAAAATGCTCGAAGCCGAGCAAGCCCAGCGCTGATCTCCAGGCAAATTCCGGAAATATTGGATCGCTTCCAAGAGGTTCTCTAAGAGTCCTTCTAAGAGGCATTCAATTAGGGAATTCGCGCACCCTCACATAAGCGTCACCGCAACGCATGCCGCACGGGGAACGACGGCATGACGCAGCAAATAGACATCTTGGGGTGGCGTGTTGAACAGTCTTCGTATGCTGCGGTCGGCCGTATTGGCGACCGCGTCCGCTTTTGTATTGGTGCCGCAGGAATCGCTCGCACAATCATCCGCACAGTCCGGCGCGCAGAACGTTCCGTCCGTGACCGTTACTGCGCCGCAAGCGCATCGCCACGCGACGACGACCCCACAACGCCGCGTGCCGCGGTCGTCGGTGCAGACCGCCGCCAGCCGTAAACCGCAGCCGCAGCGCGACGCCGGCTTCGTCGAGACGCCGCGCGGTCCGGTCAACGGCTACGTCGCCAGCCGCAGCTCATCCGGCACCAAGACCAATACGCCGATCATGGAGACGCCGCAGTCGGTGTCCGTGATCGGCGCGGAGCAGATCCGCGACCAGAAGCCGAACAAGCTCGACGAAGTCCTGCGCTACACCGCCGGCGTGCGTGCCGGAACCTTCGGCGCGGACACGCGCAACGACTGGTGGCTGATCCGCGGCTTCAAGTCCGACGACATCGGACTGTTCCTCGACGGCATGCAACTTTACTACACGGCCTATGCGAGCTGGAAGCTTCAGCCATTCAATATGGAGCGGGTCGAAGTGCTGCGTGGTCCGTCGGCTGTGCTCTATGGCGGATCGAGCCCGAGCGGCATCGTCAACGTCATCAGCAAGATGCCGCCGGCCGAACCGATTCGCTACATCGAGACCGGCGTCAATAATTTCGGCAATGCCTATGTCGCCTTCGATGTCGGCGGGCCGGTCGCGACACAGCCCGAGAACGGCAAGCTGTTCTACCGCGTCGTCGGCGAGGTGCAGAACGGCGGCACCCAGGTCAACTTCACGCCCGACAACAACTACTTCATCGCGCCGTCCTTCACCTGGAAGCCGGATGCCGACACGACTTTCACGGTCCTTGCATCGGCGTCGAAGCAGGACACCCGCGGCATCAACTTCCTGCCTTACCAGGGCACGGTGACCAACGCGCCGTTCGGCAAGATCCCGACCAGCTTCTTCGCCGGCGATCCCAGCGTCGACAGGTTCACGCGCGAGCAGGAGATGCTCGGCTATCTGTTCGAGCGCAATCTTACGGACGGCCTGACATTCCGCCAGAACGCGCGCTTTGCGCATGTCGACCTGACCTATCGCGGCTACGTTGGTTCCGGCTGGTCCGACATCAACACGGCCATGCTCGGCCGCTACAATTGGTATGCGAAGGACACGGCCAACCAGGCCGACCTCGACAACCAGCTGGAGTATCGCTTCAACACCGGTCCGGTGCGACACACGATGCTGTTCGGGGTCGATCTGAAAGGGTACCAGATCGACGACTATCAGGCCTTCAACTTCGGCACTGTTCCTCCGATCAACGTATTGAATCCGGTCTACGGCATTGACATCCCGCTCACAGGCCCCCCCGTTCCGCAACTTCCTGATCACGCAGAAGCAGGCCGGCACCTATCTCCAGGACCAGATGAAGCTCGGCAACTTCACGCTGGTGCTGAGCGGCCGCAACGATTGGGTCGAGACGACGCAGGCCGCCCGCGACACGGGGGCAACGCTCGCCAGCAACAATGACAGCCATTTCAGCGGTCGCGCAGGCCTGATCTACAATTTCGACAACGGCATCGCGCCCTATATCTCCTACGCGACGAGCTTCAACCCGATCATCGGCCTCAACGCGCAAAACCAGCTGTTCGTGCCCGAGACCGGCAAGCAGGCCGAAATCGGCGTGAAGGTCGCGCCCAAGGGATTTGACGGCTACTTCACTGCCTCGGTGTTCGACCTGAAGCGCCAGAATGTGCCGACCACCGATCCGGTCATCGTCACATTGCAGAACCAGACCGGCGAGGTGACTTCGCGTGGCATCGAGATCGAAGCGGTGGCCAATGCCACGAAGGAGCTGAAGCTGATCGGCGCTTTCACGGCCTATCATCTGTTCACCAGCAGGGACCTTAACCAAGCCCTGGTCGGCAAGACTCCGACCAACACGCCCGAGATGCTGGTGTCCGGCTGGGCGGACTACACCTTCAAGGACGGTCCGCTCGCTGGATTTGGGTTCGGCGGCGGTGTGCGTTATGTCGGCTCTTCCTGGGCTGACCCCGCCAACACCCTCGAGGTTCCCGCGGTGGTGCTCGGCGACCTCACGGTCCACTACGAATGGCAGAACTGGCGCACGGCCCTCAATGTGATCAACGTGACCGACAAGATGTACGTCGCGAGCTGCGCGGGAACCACGTCCTGTTTCTATGGCGATCGCCGGCGCGTCACCGCCAGCGTTTCCTACAAGTGGTAAGCACAGGCCAGGGGAGGGGCTCGTGAAGGCGCGCACGGTCAGGCTTTGGTCCGTGGTCCATACCTGGACCAGCCTGATCTCGACCGTCTTTTTGCTTCTGCTCTGCCTGACCGGCCTGCCGCTGATCTTCCACCACGAGATCGATGAGCTCTTGGGCTATGCCCCCCAGCCCGAAGCTCATGGGGGCGCGGCGCGTGCGACGACGCAAGCCGTCGCCGACGCCGCGCTCGCCGCCGATCCCGGCCGGGTGCTGCAATATATCTCCTGGGACAAGGACGAGCCGGGGATTGTGACCGCGTTCACCAACAGCGCCGTCGACGGGTTGCCGGACAACACGACCGTGCGCGCCTTCGATGCCGTGTCGACGAAGCTGCTCGGGCCGGTCGGCATCGGGCCGATGCTGATCATGCTCAAGCTGCACACCGACATGTTCGCCGGCCAGCCCGGGAAACTGTTCCTCGGCGGGATGGGCCTGTTGTTCGCCATCGCCATCGTCTCCGGCGTCGTGCTGTATTGGCCGTTCACCCGCCGCCTGCGCTTTGCCATCATCCGCGATCACGCCTCGTGCCGCGTGCGCTGGCTGGACTGGCACAATCTGATCGGTGTCGTGACGGTGGCCTGGGCGCTGGTGGTCGGGCTGACCGGCGTCGTCAACACCTGGGCCGAGCTGATGCTCAACCAGTGGAAGGCGACCGAGCTCGCCAGCATGGTCGCGCCCTATGCCGGCAAGCCGCCGCCGTCGCATCTCGCCTCGCTCGATGACGTCGTCGCGCGCGCCAAGCTGACGGCTCCCGGCATGGAGGTCGCCTTCATCGCTTTCCCGGGCACGCCGTTCACCTCGTCGCATCACTTCGCCGCGTTCATGCGCGGCGACACGGCGCTGACGGCGCGGCTCCTCAAGCCGGTCCTGCTCGACGGCGAAACGGGGGAGGTCGCAGACAGCCGGGCGCTGCCGGTCTATCTCCAGGCCCTGCTGATCTCGCAGCCGCTGCATTTCGGCGACTACGGCGGCATGCCGCTGAAGGTGATCTGGGCCGCGCTCGACCTGCTCACGATCGTTGTGATCGGGAGCGGCCTCTATCTCTGGCTGGTGCGTCGGCGCAAGCGCGCGCTCGGCCGGACCGACGCATTCGCCAGACGTGCCCCGGTCCCGTCGTGATGCATGGCTCCTCTGACCGCTCCCGCCTGTGGATACGTGTCTTTGCTGCACCTATCGTGATCGCGGCCGCGACCATGGCCGGCCTCCTGGCTGCGCTGCTCTGGGGAACTGTTGGCCAATATGTCGCCTGGGTGACGGTCGGGGCCCCCGTGCTGGTCGTCGCCTGGGTTTGGGTGCGCTGTCGCACCACGAAAACCGGGCAATTTTCACGGGCGGCGCGCGGCAAATAGCTGCCTCGGCCTGTGCGCCGCAATCTCGGAACGGCTGCCCTGCAAAACTGTGGCCGCCCTTGCTGGGTCTGACGATCTGCTCCATACCAGCGCCGGGGTGATTCCGGGATTTTCACCGTTCGGGGAGCGGCAAAGGCCTGAAAACAGCGTGTCTTGCGCCCATTGGTGCACTGCGCTAAGGCTCAGAATAATTCCAAATCCGACGAATCCGTGGCTGCCCCGAGGCTACGGGAAAAAGGGCTCGCCATGAGCGGCATTCTGCAGAACTATCTTCCACTCGTCGTCTTTATAGGTGTAGCAGGCCTCATTGGCCTCGTGCTGCTGATCGCGCCCTTCATCGTGGCGTTCCAGCAGCCGGACCCGGAAAAGCTGTCGGCGTATGAGTGCGGTTTCAACGCCTTCGACGACGCCCGAATGAAGTTCGACGTCCGCTTCTATCTGGTCGCCATCCTCTTCATCATCTTCGACCTCGAGGTGGCGTTCCTGTTTCCTTGGGCGGTGGCGTTCGGCAAGCTTGGCGCGACCGGCTTCTGGTCCATGGTGGTGTTCCTCGCCGTGCTGACGGTCGGGTTCGCCTATGAATGGAAGAAAGGGGCACTGGAATGGGATTGAACCCTGCATCGTCCACAGGTCCGGTTGTTGCGCCGGCCCCCAAGGGCATTCTGGATCCGTCGACCGGCAAGCCGGTCGGGGCCAATGATCCGTTCTTCCTCGAGGTCAACTCCGAGCTGTCCGACAAGGGCTTCTTCGTGGCCGCGACCGACGACCTCATCACCTGGGCGCGCACCGGCTCGCTGATGTGGATGACCTTCGGTCTCGCCTGCTGCGCGGTCGAGATGATGCAGGTGTCGATGCCGCGCTACGACGTCGAGCGCTTCGGCTTCGCGCCGCGTGCATCGCCGCGCCAGTCTGACGTGATGATTGTCGCGGGCACGCTGACCAACAAGATGGCGCCGGCGCTGCGCAAGGTCTACGACCAGATGCCCGAGCCGCGCTACGTCATCTCGATGGGGTCCTGCGCCAATGGCGGAGGCTACTATCACTATTCGTACTCGGTCGTGCGCGGCTGCGACCGCATCGTGCCGATCGACATCTACGTGCCGGGCTGCCCGCCCACGGCGGAAGCGCTGCTGTACGGCGTGCTGCTGCTTCAGAAGAAGATCCGGCGCACCGGCACCATCGAACGCTAAGGTTTTACGTCATGGACGACGGCAAGCTCGAGGCCCTTGGGCAAACGATCGTTAGCGCGCTTCCGGGCGCCGCCACCGGTCATTCGGTGGCCTTCAATCAACTCACGGTTGATGTTGAGGCCAGCAAGATCGTCGAGGTGGTCAAGTACCTCCGCGACGATCCGAACTGCCGCTTCGTCAACATCACTGATGTGACCGCGGTCGATTACCCCTCGCGCGAAAAGCGCTTCGACGTGATCTATCATTTCATGTCACCGATCCTGAACACGCGGATCCGGCTGCGCGTTGCCGCCGACGAGACAACGCAGGTGCCGTCCCTGATCGACGTGTTCCCCGGCGCCGACTGGTTCGAGCGCGAGGCCTACGACCTCTATGGCGTGTTCTTCGTCGGTCATCCCGACATGCGCCGCCTTCTCACCGACTATGGTTTCGAGGGGCATCCGCTACGCAAGGATTTCCCGACCACCGGGTTCGTCGAGGTCCGCTACGACGACCAGGAGAAGCGGGTGGTGTACGAGCCTGTCAGGCTCAACCAGGAATTCCGCAAGTTCGATTTCCTCTCGCCGTGGGAAGGGGCGGACTATCCGCTGCCCGGTGACGAGAAGGCGGGGCCGAAGGTCTGATCATGAACGAACAACCTGAGAACCTCCGAAATTTCACCATCAATTTTGGACCGCAGCATCCGGCGGCCCATGGTGTGTTGCGTCTCGTGCTCGAATTGGACGGCGAGGTCGTCGCCCGTGTCGACCCGCATATCGGCCTGCTTCACCGCGGCACCGAGAAGCTGATCGAGCAGAAGACCTATCTCCAGGCGATCCCGTATTTCGATCGGCTCGACTACGTCGCGCCGATGAACCAGGAGCACGCCTTCTGCCTTGCGGCCGAAAAGCTGCTCGGCATCGAGGTGCCGCGCCGCGGCCAGCTCATCCGCGTGCTCTACTGCGAGATCGGTCGCATTCTGTCGCATCTGCTCAACGTCACCACGCAGGCGATGGACGTCGGCGCGCTGACCCCGCCGCTGTGGGGCTTCGAAGAGCGCGAGAAGCTGATGGTGTTTTACGAGCGCGCCTCGGGCAGCCGTATGCACGCAGCCTTCTTCCGCGTCGGCGGCGTGCATCAGGACCTGCCGCAAAAGCTGATCGACGATATCGACGCCTGGTGCGATCCGTTCCTGAAAGTGGTCGATGACCTCGATCGCCTGCTCACCGCCAACCGCATCTTCAAGCAGCGCAACGTCGACATCGGCGTGGTGCCGCTGAAGGAAGCCTGGGAGTGGGGTTTCTCGGGCGTGATGGTGCGTGGCTCGGGCGCGGCCTGGGACCTGCGCAAGTCGCAGCCTTATGAGTGCTACGCCGAAATGGATTTCGACATTCCGATCGGCAAGAACGGCGACTGCTACGACCGCTATCTGATCCGCATGGAAGAGATGCGCCAGTCCGTGCGCATCATGAAGCAGTGCATCCAGAAGCTGAACGCGCCGGACGGGAAGGGGCCCGTCGTCGTCGAGGACAACAAGGTCGCTCCGCCGCGTCGTGGCGAGATGAAGCGCTCGATGGAAGCGCTGATCCACCACTTCAAGCTCTACACCGAAGGTGTTCGCGTGCCGGCCGGCGAAGTCTACGCCGCGGTCGAGGCGCCGAAGGGCGAGTTCGGCGTCTATCTCGTCTCTGACGGCACCAACAAGCCCTACAAGTGCAAGATCCGCGCGCCGGGCTTTGCCCATCTCCAGGCGATGGATCACATCTGCCGCGGTCATCTGCTTGCCGACGTCTCGGCGATCCTCGGCTCGCTCGACATCGTGTTCGGAGAGGTCGATCGGTGATGGCGCAGGCGCCAATCCAGTTTGACCGTGCCTCGGGGGCCCTTGAAGGGGCCAACCTGTGGGAGCGGACGGCTGCCTTGGCGCTGGTGACGGGATCAAAGATCTCGTCGCACTTCTCGCATATGGGCTACATTGCCTGCGCGAACCTGCTGCGGAAAACGCTGCCCGAGCGCAACATCGCGATCAGGCTCAATCCCGACGCGGTGTTCGAGTTCCCGTATGGCGACGGCTACTGGAGCAAGCTGCTCAACCGTTCCTACAATTACGAAGACGAGCTCGAGATCCTGTTTGCCGACTCCGTCGATGTCGACTACACGCTGCTCGATTGCGGCGCCAATTACGGCTACTGGTCGGTGCTGGTATCGAGCAAGCCGTTCGGCTCGCACAAGGCGATTGCGATCGAGCCGTCGGGGCAGAACTATCCGAAGCTCGCCAACAACGCGCGCGTCAACGGCAACCGCTTCGAGACCATGAAATGCGCGATCGGCGCGGCCCGCGGCACCGCGCGGCTGTCCGGTACCAAGCACGAGGCCTTCAGCATCGCCGGTGATGCGTCGGCGGGCGGCGAGGAAGTGCCAGTCATCGCGCTCGACGACCTCATCGACGACGGCAAGGTCGCAGGCACCGGCAGGTTCCTGATCAAGCTCGACGTCGAAGGCGTCGAGATCGAAGCGATCAAGGGCGGCGCCCGGCTGCTCGAGGCCGACAGCGTGATCATGTGCGAGGAGCACGGCAGCGACCGCTCTCATGCCGTGTCGCGCTACATCCTCGAACAGACCCCGCTGAAGCTGATCGTGTTCGATCCGCGCAGCAACCGGATGGAGACCGTGACCGAGCTGTCGATCCTCGACCGCATCAAGGTCTCGACCCACGTCGGCTACAACGTTTTCGGCACCGCAAGCGCGTTCTGGCAGGACAGGATCGATGCCCTGAATGCCAAGATTCTGAACGCCAAGACCGCGCGCCGTATGCAGTGAGAGATAAGAGATGTCCGTCCGCCGATTAGCACCGAAGGAAGTCCAGCCCGCGAGCTTTGCGTTCACGGAGGAGAACCTCGCGTTCGCCAGGCAGCAGATCGCGAAATACCCGGCCGAACGCCAGGCCTCCGCGGTCATCGCCATCCTCTGGCGGGCGCAGGAACAGCACGACGGCTGGGTCTCGGAAGCCGCGATCCGCGTCATCGCCGACATGCTCGACATGCCCTATATCCGCGTGCTTGAGGTCGCGACCTTCTACACGATGTTCCAGCTCGCACCCGTGGGCAAGAAGGCCCACGTCCAGGTCTGCGGCACCACGCCGTGCCGCCTGCGCGGCGCCGAGGATCTGATCCACGTTTGCGAGCACCGGATCCATCACGAGCCCTTCCATCTCTCCAAGGACGGCAACTTCAGCTGGGAAGAGGTGGAGTGCCTGGGCGCCTGCGTGAACGCGCCGATGGTGCTGATCGGCAAGGACACCTATGAGGACCTGACCAAGGAAAGCTTTGGCAAGGTGCTCGACGGCTTTGCCTCCGGCAATCCGCCCAAGCCCGGTCCGCAGAACGGCCGCCAGTTCTCGGCGCCGATCACCGGACCGACCACGCTGAAGGAGAGCACCTGATGCGTGGGCTCTCGACGCCGACGACAGAGAGGGGCGGCGCCATGAAGAAATGGGGCTTCGTTGCCATGCACGCCGCCGTGGCGGCGGCTTTCATCTTCCTGCTGCAGCGCTTCTCGCTGAACGCGTCGCTGGAATCCAGTCTGCTCTGGGCGCTGACCTTTGGTGTCTGCGCCGCCGGGCTTGCCTACAAGCAGGCCAACCGTTGATCGGAAAGCACTGAAATGCTCGAGGACAAGGACCGCATCTTCAAGAACCTCTACGGCCTCCACGATTGGGGGCTCGAGGGCGCGCGGCGCCGCGGCGCCTGGGATGGCACCAAGGCCATCATCGACAAGGGCCGCGACTGGATCATCAACGAGATGAAGGCCTCGGGCCTTCGTGGCCGTGGTGGCGCAGGCTTCCCGACCGGTCTCAAGTGGTCGTTCATGCCGAAGGAATCGACCGACGGCCGGCCGAGCTATCTCGTCGTCAATGCCGACGAGTCCGAGCCCGGCACCTGCAAGGATCGCGAGATCATGCGGCATGATCCGCATCTCCTGATCGAGGGCTGCCTGATCGCGAGCTGCGCGATGAACGCGCACACTTGCTACATCTATGTCCGCGGCGAGTTCATCCGCGAGCGCGAGCATCTCCAGGCCGCGATCGACCAGGCCTATGAGGCCAAGCTGGTCGGCAAGGACAACGTCAACGGCTGGCCGTTCGACATCTATGTCGCGCACGGCGCCGGCGCCTATATCTGCGGCGAGGAAACCGCGCTGCTCGAAAGCCTCGAGGGCAAGAAGGGCCAGCCGCGTCTGAAGCCGCCGTTCCCGGCGAACGTCGGCCTGTTCGGTTGCCCGACCACCGTCAACAACGTCGAGTCCATCGCCGTTGCGCCCGACATCCTGCGTCGTGGCGCGGCCTGGTTCGCCGGCATCGGCCGTCCGAACAATGTCGGTACGAAACTCTTCTGCATCTCCGGTCATGTCGAGCGGCCCTGCAACGTCGAAGAGGCCATGGGCATTCCGTTCCGTGAGCTGATCGAGAAGCATTGCGGCGGCATCCGTGGCGGCTGGGACAATCTGAAGGCCGTGATCCCCGGCGGCTCGTCGGTGCGCATGGTGCCGGCCGAGCAGATCATCGACACGCCGATGGATTTCGACAGCCTGAGCAAGCTGCGCTCGGGTCTCGGCACCGCGGCCGTGATCGTGATGGACAAGTCGACCGACCTGATCCGCGCGATCGCCCGCATCTCTTATTTCTACAAGCACGAGAGCTGCGGCCAGTGCACGCCGTGCCGCGAGGGCACGGGCTGGATGTGGCGGGTGATGACCCGCATGGCCGAGGGCCGCGCCCACAAGCGCGAGATCGACATGCTGCTCGAAGTCACCAAGCAGATCGAGGGCCACACCATCTGCGCGCTCGGCGACGCAGCCGCCTGGCCGATCCAGGGCCTGATCGCGCACTTCCGTCATGAGATCGAAGCGCGCATCGACCAGTATTCGCACAAGGCCGACATCGACGATGCCGGTGTCCGCGATCCCGTGAACATGGTCGCGGCGGAGTAGGAAGAATGACCAAGCTCATCATCGACGGCAAAGAGATCGATGTCCCGCCGGAGTACACGCTGCTGCAGGCGTGCGAAGCCGCGGGCGCCGAGATTCCGCGCTTCTGCTATCACGAGCGCCTGTCGATCGCCGGCAATTGCCGGATGTGCCTCGTCGAGGTGAAGGGCGGCCCGAAGCCGGTCGCGAGCTGCGCCTGGGGCGTGCGCGACTGCCGTCCGGGCCCCAAGGGCGAGCCGCCGGAAATCTCCACCCGTTCGCCGATGGTGAAGAAGGCACGCGAAGGCGTGATGGAGTTCCTGCTCATCAACCATCCGCTGGACTGCCCGATCTGCGACCAGGGCGGCGAGTGCGATCTGCAGGACCAGGCGATGGGCTATGGTGTCGACACCAGCCGCTTCGCCGAGAACAAGCGCGCGGTTGAGGACAAGTATCTCGGCGCGCTGGTCAAGACCTCGATGAACCGCTGTATCCAGTGCACGCGCTGCGTCCGCTTCTCGGCGGAAGTCGCGGGCGCCCCCGAGATGGGCGCGACCGGCCGCGGCGAGGACATGGAGATCACGACCTATCTCGAGCACGCGCTGACGTCGGAATTGCAGGGCAATCTCGTCGATATCTGCCCGGTCGGTGCGCTGACCTCGAAGCCCTATGCTTTCGCGGCGCGCCCCTGGGAGCTCGGCAAGACCCAGTCCATCGACGTGATGGACGGCATCGGCTCGGCGATCCGCGTCGACACCCGCGGCCGCGAGGTGATGCGCGTGCTGCCGCGCATCAACGAGGCCGTGAACGAGGAGTGGATCTCCGACAAGACCCGCCACATCGTCGATGGCCTGCGCACCCAGCGCCTCGACCGCCCCTATATCCGCGAGGCCGGCAAGCTGCGTGCGGCGAGCTGGACGGAAGCTTTTGCGGCGATCGCTGCGAAGGCGGCGCGCACCGACGGCAAGCGCATCGGCGCGATCGCCGGCGACCTCGCCGGCGTCGAGGAGATGTTCGCGCTGAAGGATCTCCTGGCGAAATACGGCTCGACCAATCTGGCGGTGCAGGGCGGCGACGCCTTCGATCCCGCGCTCGGCCGCGGCTGCTACATCTTCAATCCGACGCTCGTCGGCGTCGAGCAGGCCGACGCGCTGCTCATCATCGGCGCCAATCCGCGCAAGGAGGCGGCCGTGTTCAACGCCCGCATCCGCAAGCGCTGGCGCGCCGGCGGCTTCAAGGTCGGCGTGATCGGCGCCAAGGCCGATCTGACCTACGACTATGACCATCTCGGCGCGGGCACCGAGACGCTCGGCGAGCTCGCGGCCGGCAAGCACTCCTTCATGGACGTGCTCAAGAACGCCAAGCACCCGATCATCCTGGTCGGCGCGGGCGCGGCCTCGCGCCACGACGGCGCCGCCATTCTCGCGGCCGCCGCCAAGCTCGCGCTCGATGTCGGCGCGGTGAAGGACGGCTGGAATGGTTTTGCCGTGCTGCACGAGACCGCTTCGCGCGTCGGTGCGCTCGATATCGGCTTTACGGCCGGTCAGGGTGGCCTGAACGCGGCGCAGATGACGACGTTCGGCACGCTGGACCTGCTGTTCCTGCTCGGCGCCGACGAGATCAAGGCGCCGGACGGCACCTTCGTCGTTTATATCGGCACCCATGGTGACCGCGGCGCGCACCGCGCCGACGTAATCCTGCCGGCGGCGGCCTACACCGAGAAGTCCGCGATCTACGTCAACACCGAAGGCCGCGCGCAGATGACCGGACGCGCCGCGTTCCCGCCGGGCGAAGCCCGCGAGGACTGGGCGATCGTTCGTGCGCTGTCGGAGGCGCTCGGCAAGAAGCTCGGCTACGACTCGCTCGCGGCCCTGCGCCAGGCGATCTTCAAGGCCGTGCCGCATCTGATCCGTCTCGACCAGATCGAGGCCGGCTCGGCCGACCAGATCAAGAAGCTGGCGGGGAAGGGCGGCACGCCGGAGAAGGCGCCATTCAAGCCGCTGGTCGAGGACTTCTACCTGACCAACCCAATCGCGCGTGCGTCCGCCGTGATGGCGGAATGCTCGCGGCTTGCCTCCGGGCAGATGCTGACCGCAGCGGAGTGAGCGTGATCTGATGGAATTCTTCGAAAGCGCATTCTGGACCGGTTTCCTCTGGCCGCTGATCATCATGGTCGCGGAGAGCGTCTTGGTGCTCGTCGTCCTCCTGGTCGCGATCGCCTACATCCTGCTCGCCGACCGCAAGATCTGGGCGGCGGTGCAGATCCGCCGCGGTCCGAACGTGGTCGGCCCATGGGGCCTGCTGCAGTCCTTCGCGGACCTGCTGAAGTTCGTGCTGAAGGAACCGATCATTCCGTCCGGCTCCAACAAGGGCGTGTTCCTGCTCGCGCCGCTGGTGTCGTGCGTGCTCGCACTCGCCGCCTGGGCGGTGATCCCGACCAATCTCGGCTGGGTGATCTCCGACATCAATGTCGGCATCCTCTTCATCTTCGCGATCTCGTCGCTGTCGATCTACGGCATCATCATGGCCGGCTGGTCGTCGAACTCGAAGTATCCGTTCCTGGCCGCGCTGCGCTCGGCGGCGCAGATGGTGTCCTACGAGGTCTCGATCGGCTTCGTCATCATCACGGTGCTGCTCTGCGCCGGCACGCTGAACCTCACGGCCGTGGTCGAGGCCCAGCATGCACGCGGCCTTGCCAGCCTGATCGGGCTGCCGCAGCTCACCATCCTGAACTGGTATGTGTGGCCGCTGTTCCCGATGTTCGTCGTCTTCTACGTCTCGGCGCTGGCGGAAACCAACCGTCCGCCCTTCGACCTCGTCGAAGCGGAATCCGAGCTCGTCGCCGGCTTCATGGTCGAATACGGCTCGACGCCGTACCTGCTGTTCATGCTCGGCGAGTATGTTGCGATCGTCACGATGTGCGCGATGGCGACGATCCTGTTCCTCGGAGGCTGGCTGCCGCCGGTCGATCTGCCGCCCTTCAACTGGGTGCCGGGGATCATCTGGTTCTCGCTGAAGCTGTTCTTCATGTTCTTCCTGTTCGCGATGGCGAAGGCGATCGTGCCGCGCTACCGCTACGATCAACTGATGCGCCTCGGCTGGAAGGTGTTCCTGCCGCTGTCGCTGGCGATGGTGATCGTGGTGGCCGGCGTGCTGCATTTCGCCGGCATCGCGCCGAAGTGAGGGCCGTCATGGGTATCAACATCAACGCCACTGCACGCTCGCTTCTGCTGTCGGAATTCGTCTCGGCGTTCTTTCTCGCCATGCGCTATTTCTTCCAGCCGAAGCCGACGCTGAACTATCCGTTCGAGAAGGGGCCGATCTCACCGCGCTTCCGCGGCGAGCACGCGCTGCGCCGCTATCCGAACGGCGAAGAGCGCTGCATCGCCTGCAAGCTGTGCGAGGCGATCTGCCCGGCGCAGGCCATCACCATCGAGGCCGGCCCGCGCCGCAACGACGGCACCCGCCGCACCGTGCGTTACGACATCGACATGGTGAAGTGCATCTATTGCGGCCTCTGCCAGGAGGCCTGTCCGGTCGACGCCATCGTCGAAGGTCCGAACTTCGAGTTCGCGACCGAGACCCGCGAGGAACTGTTCTATGACAAGGCCAAGCTGCTCGCCAACGGCGACCGCTGGGAACGCGAGATCGCGAAAGCGATCGAGCTCGACGCGCCGTACCGGTGAGGTGAGGGCATGATCCTTCCCGCGCTTTTCTTCTATCTGTTCGCCGGCGTCTGTGTCGCCTCGGCGGTGATGGTGATTGTCTCGCGCAATCCCGTGCACTCCGTGCTGTACCTGATCCTGGCCTTCGTCAACGCCTCCGGCCTGTTCGTGCTGATGGGCGCCGAATTCCTGGCGATGATCCTGATCGTCGTCTATGTCGGCGCGGTCGCGGTGCTGTTCCTGTTCGTGATCATGATGCTTGACGTCGACTTCCTCGAGTTGCGCGAGGGCTTCATCGAGTACCTGCCGGTCGGCCTCGTGATAGGGGGCATCTTCCTGTTCGAGCTGCTGCTCACCGTCGGCTTCTGGGTCATCAACCCCGGCGTCGCCAAGACCATCACAGCGGCGATCCCGACCAATGTCAGCAACACCGAGGCGCTCGGGCTCGTGCTCTATACGAAGTACATCCACTACTTCCAGCTCGCCGGCATGGTGCTGCTGGTCGCCATGATCGGCGCCATCGTGCTGACGCTGCGGCACAAGGCGAACGTGAAGCGGCAGGACATCAACGTTCAGAACGCGCGCACGCCCGAAATGGCGATGGCGATGCGCAAGGTGGCGTCGGGGCAGGGGCTTTCGGATGCCGATGCGGCGGAGTGGGTGAAATGACGATCGGGATCGGACACTATCTTGCCGTCGGCGCGATCCTGTTTACGCTCGGGATTCTCGGTATTTTCCTGAACCGCAAGAACATCATCGTCATCCTGATGTCGATCGAGTTGATCCTGCTCTCGGTCAACATCAACCTCGTGGCGTTCTCGACCTTCCTCGGCGACATCGTCGGTCAGGTCTTCGCGCTGCTGGTGCTGACCGTTGCGGCCGCAGAAGCCGCGATCGGTCTCGCCATCCTGGTGGTCTATTTCCGCAACCGCGGCTCGATCGCGGTTGAGGACGTCAATCTGATGAAGGGCTGAGCTCAGTCATGGTTCAGGCAATTGTCTTTCTGCCTCTGCTGGGCGCCATTCTCGCCGGCCTGATCGCGATCGTCGGCGCACACGGCCGCAACCCCTCGGGCGACACGGTCGAGCATCACGACGATCACGGTCACGGCGATGCTCACGCCTCGGCCGCCCATGGTCACGACGATCACGCTCATGACGACCACGGCCACGGCCCGGTCGAGCCGCCGGCGGCTGGCTCGCGCGGCGCCGAGCTCATCACCACCGGGCTCCTGTTCGTGTCGGCGGCGCTGTCCTGGATGACGCTGGTCGATGTCGGCTTCATGCATCACGACGCCCGGATCCAGGTCCTGCCCTGGATATTCTCCGGCGACCTCCAGGTCTGGTGGGCGCTGCGGGTCGACACGCTCACCGCCGTGATGCTGGTTGTCGTGACGACCGTGTCCTCGCTCGTGCACCTCTATTCCATCGGTTACATGGACGAGGACCCGTACCGGCCGCGTTTCTTCGGCTATCTCTCTTTGTTCACCTTCGCCATGCTGATGCTGGTGACTGCGGACAATCTGGTGCAGCTGTTCTTCGGCTGGGAAGGCGTGGGTCTGGCCAGCTACCTGCTGATCGGATTCTGGTACCAGAAGCCGTCGGCGAACGCGGCGGCGATCAAGGCTTTCGTGGTCAACCGTGTCGGCGACTTCGGCTTTTCGCTTGGCATCTTCGCGGTCTTCGCACTCGTCGGCTCGACCGATTTCGAGACGATCTTCCACGCCGCGCCCGGCCTCACCGGCAAGACCATCAACTTCCTCGGCTGGCACGCCGACGCGCTGACCCTGACCTGCCTCCTGCTGTTCATGGGCGCGATGGGCAAGTCGGCGCAGTTCCTGCTGCACACCTGGTTGCCGGACGCGATGGAAGGCCCGACCCCGGTCTCCGCGCTGATCCACGCCGCGACCATGGTGACCGCGGGCGTCTTCATGGTGGCGCGCCTGTCGCCGCTGTTCGAACTCGCCCCGACCGCCCAGGCCGTCGTGATGTTCTTCGGCGCCACCACCGCGTTCTTCGCCGCGACCGTCGGCCTCGTCCAGAACGACATCAAGCGCATCGTCGCGTACTCGACCTGTTCGCAGCTCGGCTACATGTTCGTGGCGATGGGAGCGGGGGCCTATTCGGTCGGCATCTTCCACCTGTTCACGCACGCCTTCTTCAAGGCACTCTTGTTCTTGGGCTCCGGCTCGGTGATCTACGCGATGCACCACGAGCAGGACATCCGCAACATGGGCGGCCTCTGGCGCAAGATCCCCTACACCTACGCGGTGATGGTGGTCGGCACGCTGGCGCTGACCGGCTTCCCGCTGACCGCCGGCTATTTCTCCAAGGACGCAATCATCGAGTCCGCCTACGCCTCGCACAATCCGTTCGCGGTGTACGGCTTCCTGATGACGATCGTCGCTGCCTGCCTGACCTCGTTCTACTCCTGGCGCCTGATCTTCAAGACCTTCCACGGCGAGCCGCATGACGAGCATCACTACGAGGCCGCGCATGAAGCGCCGCTCTGGATGCTGATCCCGATCGGCGTGCTCGCGGTCGGCTCGATCGTCGCGGGCTTCCCGTTCAAGGAGCTGTTCGCCGGTCACGGCATCGAGGAGTTCTTCCGCGAGTCCGTGAAGATGAACCCGCACATCATCGAGGAGATGCACCACATCCCCGAGACCATCGCCTTCCTGCCGACGGTGATGATGGTGCTGGGCTTCCTCGTGTCGTACCTGTTCTACATCAGCCGGCCTTACCTGCCGGTCGAGCTCGCGAAAACGCAGCCGATGCTGTACCAGTTCCTGCTCAACAAGTGGTACTTCGACGAGCTCTACGACGTCATCTTCGTCCGTCCGACGAAGTGGATCGGCTACCAGCTCTGGAAGAAGGGCGACGGCGTCATCATCGACGGCCTCGGGCCCGACGGCGTTTCCGCGCGCGTGCTGGACGTCACCCGCCGTGTCGTGAAGATCCAGACCGGCTATCTCTATCACTATGCATTCGCCATGCTGATCGGTGCCGCCGGTCTGATCACCTGGTTCATGTTCGGCTTTGGAGGCCAGTAAATGACAACCTGGCCCATCCTTTCGGTCACGACGTTCCTTCCGCTGGTCGGCGCGCTGATCGTCTATCTCAGCCGCGGCGAAGACGAGGCGGCCAAGCGCAATTCGCGCTGGATCGCGCTCTGGACCACGCTGATCACCTTCGCGGTGTCGGCGATCCTGGTGCTGCGCTTCGATCCGTCGAACGCTGACTTCCAGTTCGTCGAGAAGGCGAACTGGCTCGCGACTGGCATCACCTACCACATGGGTGTGGACGGCATCTCGCTGCCCTTCGTGATCCTGACCACGGCTCTCATGCCGTTCTGCATCATCGCGAGCTGGACCGCGATCACGAACCGGGTGCGCGAATACATGATGGCGTTTCTGATCCTGGAAACGCTGATGATCGGCACTTTCTCGGCGCTCGATCTCCTGCTGTTCTACCTGTTCTTCGAAGGCGGCCTGATCCCGATGTTCCTGATCATCGGCGTCTGGGGCGGTCCGCGGCGGGTCTACGCGTCGTTCAAGTTCTTCCTCTACACGCTGCTCGGCTCGGTCCTGATGCTGCTCGCCATCATGGCGCTGTACTGGAACGGCGGCACCACCGACATCCCGACCCTGATGCACACCGCCGTGCCGCGGTCGTTGCAGACCTGGGCCTGGCTCGCCTTCTTCGCCTCCTTCGCGGTGAAGATGCCGATGTGGCCGGTGCACACCTGGCTGCCCGACGCGCACGTCGAGGCGCCGACGGCGGGCTCGGTGATCCTCGCCGCGATCCTGCTGAAGATGGGCGGCTACGGCTTCCTGCGCTTCTCGCTGCCGATGTTCCCGCTCGCCTCGCATGACTTCGCGCCGCTGATCTTCACGCTCTCGACTATCGCCATCATCTACACCTCGCTGGTGGCGCTGATGCAGGAGGACATGAAGAAGCTGATCGCGTACTCCTCGGTCGCGCATATGGGCTTCGTCACCATGGGCATCTTCGCCGGCACCATGCAGGGCGTCGCCGGCGGCGTGTTCCAGATGATCTCGCACGGCATCGTCTCCGGCGCGCTGTTCCTCTGCGTCGGCGTCGTCTACGACCGCATGCACACCCGCGAGATCGCGGCCTATGGCGGCCTCGTCAACCGGATGCCGCTCTACGCGCTGACCTTCATGGTCTTCACCATGGCCAATGTCGGTCTGCCCGGCACGAGCGGTTTCGTCGGTGAGTTCATGACGCTGATCGGCACCTTCAAGGTCTCGATCCCGACCGCGTTCTTCGCCACCTTCGGCGTGATCCTGTCGGCCTGCTATGCGCTCTGGCTCTACCGCAAGGTCGTGTTCGGGGCGTTGGTCAAGCCGTCGCTGATGAGCATCAAGGATCTCACCCTGCGGGAGTGCGTGACGCTGTTCCCGCTGATCGCGCTGACGATCCTGTTCGGCATCTATCCGAAGCCTGTGCTCGACATGTCGGCCGCCTCGGTCCAGCAACTCGTCAACAATTACAACACCGCTGTGACGGCCGTGAAGGCCGCCGCACTGCTCCAGTGATCGGGCAGGTCAGGATATCGCCATGAGCTTTGAGACTGCAGGTTATCAACTGGCGCCGGTGCTGCCCGAGATCGTGCTCGCGATCGGCGCCATGGCGCTCTTGATGCTGGGGGCCTACCGCGGGCAGGGGACCACAAGGACGATCACGTCGCTTTCCGTCGTGCTCCTGATCGTGGTCGGCGCGCTCGTGTACATGCAGCCCGCGGGCAAGCAGGTGACCTTCGGCGGCAGCTACATCGTCGACGATTTTGCGCGCTTCATGAAGATCCTGGCCCTGATCGGCTCGGCGGTGACGCTGGTCCTGTCGACCGAGTTCCTGTCCGACCCCTCGCGGCGCATCTTCGAATACGCGATCCTGGTGCTGCTCTCGACGCTCGGCATGATGGTGCTGATCTCGGCCGGCGACCTGATCTCGCTCTATCTCGGCCTCGAATTGATGTCGCTCGCGCTCTATGTCGTGGCGGCCTCGAACCGCGACAACACCAAGTCGACCGAAGCCGGCCTGAAGTACTTCGTGCTCGGCGCGCTGTCGTCGGGCATGCTGCTCTACGGCGCCTCGCTGATCTATGGCTTCACCGGGACGGTCAGCTTCGCCGGCATCGCCTCGGCCGTGACGGTCTCGAATGTCGGCCTGGTGTTCGGACTCGTCTTCCTGCTCGCCGGCCTCTGCTTCAAGGTCTCGGCCGTGCCGTTCCACATGTGGACGCCGGACGTGTATGAGGGCGCTCCGACCCCGGTGACCACCTTCTTCGCCTCGGCGCCGAAGGTAGCCGCGCTCGCAGTCTTCACCCGCGTCACGCTCACCGCATTCCCGGGCGTCGTCTCGCAGTGGCAGCAGATCCTGGTGTTCGTGTCGATCGCCTCGATGGCGCTCGGCTCCTTCGCCGCGATCGGTCAGACCAACATCAAGCGCCTGATGGCCTATTCCTCGATCGGCCACATGGGCTTCGCCCTGGTCGGCCTTGCCTCGGGCACGGTCGAGGGCGCGCAGGGCGTGCTGATGTACATCGTGATCTATGTCGCGATGACGCTCGGTTCGTTCTCGGTCATCCTCGCCATGAAGCGCAACGGCCAGGCCGTGGAGCAGATCAGCGATTTCGCCGGCCTGTCCCGGACCAATCCGCTGCTCGCCTTCATGTTCGCGATGCTGCTGTTCTCGCTCGCCGGCATCCCGCCGCTCGCCGGCTTCTTCGCCAAGTGGTACGTGTTCGTCGCCGCCATCAAGGCCAACCTGTTCACGCTTGCCGTCATCGGCGTGCTGACCAGCGTGGTGGGCGCCTACTACTACCTCGCCATCGTCAAGACGATGTACTTCGACGAGCCGGCCGGCAAGGTTGACCCGGTGCGTTTCGAGGTGCGGACGGTGCTGGCGGTCGCGGGCCTGTTCAACATCCTGTTTGCATTGATCGCGGGCCCGGTGGTGAGCGTCGCCTCCGCCGCGGCAAAGTCGCTGTTCTAGGATGGCGTTCGCGCTCGGTCCTCGCGCATCGTCCGCGGGCTATCGGCTCGCGGCTTTCGAGCGGACCGGCTCGACCAATACCGACGCGATCGAACACGCCAGGCGCGGCGAACGCGGCCCGATGTGGTTCGTCACATCGGAGCAGACTGCCGGCCGCGGCCGCCGCCAGCGTGCCTGGATCGCGCCGCGCGGCAATCTGGCGGCCAGCATCCTCGAGGTCCTGGACGTCGCCCCCGCCGTCGCCGCGACGCTTGGCTTTGCGGCCGGCCTCGCGGAGGAGGCGGCGCTGGAGAAGGTCAGCCTGGAAGCCGCGCTGCGCCTTGGCCCGGACCGCCCCCGCTACGCCCTGAAATGGCCGAACGACGTGCTCGCCGGAGGCAAGAAGCTCGTCGGCATCGCCCTCGAGGCTGAAGTTGTCGGCGACCGCCTCGCCGTCGTTGCCGGCATGGGGACCAACGTCGTGGCAGCGCCGGAAGGCACCCCGACGCCTGCGGTGTCGCTCGCAGCGCTCGGCGTCCAGATCAGCGCCGAGGAACTGTTCCTGGCATTGTCCGACGCCTGGGTCGAATTCCGCGGCATCTGGGACAATGGCCGCGGCTTTGCCGAGATCCGCAAGCTGTGGCTGGAGCGCGCCGCCGGCCTCGGCGAGCGGGTCGCAATCAACATGGGAACGATGACGCTGGAAGGCATTTTTGACACCATCGACGACACCGGCTGCCTGATCGTCCGCACCGCGGAGGGCCGGCGTGTGCCCGTGGCCGCGGGCGAGGTGTTCTTTGGCTCGGCCGCCTCCGTGGGAGCTGCCTGATGGCGAGGCCCGACGAACTGGTGTTTGCGCCGCTCGGCGGCGTCGGCGAGATCGGCATGAACCTGTCGGTCTACGGCCTCGGCAACCGCCACCAGCGCGCCTGGCTCGCGGTCGACCTCGGTGTCTCCTTCGGCGACGAGGAGCATCTGCCGGGCATCGACCTGATCATGCCCGACATCAGCTTCCTGGAAAAGGAACGCAAGAACTTGATGGGGCTGGTGCTGACCCACGCCCATGAGGACCATTTCGGCGCCATCATCGACCTCTGGCCGAAGCTGAAATGCCCGATCTATGCGACCCGGTTCAGCGCCGCATTATTCGAGGCCAAATGTGCCGCCGAGCGTAATGCGCCTGATATCCCGGTCACGGTGGTCCCGTCCGGCGGCCGCGTTGATGTCGGCCCGTTCAACGTCGAGTTCATTCCCGTCGCGCATTCGATCCCGGAAGCGCACGCGCTCGCTATCCACACCGAGGCCGGCACGGTGCTGCACACCGGCGACTGGAAGATCGACCCAACCCCGCCCCTGGGGAGCCCGACCGACGAGAAGCGGCTGCGCGAACTGGGCGAGGAGGGGCTGCTCGCGTTGATTGGCGATTCCACCAACGCCGTGCGCGACGGTCGCTCGCCGTCGGAAGCGGAGGTTGCCAGGACCATCATCGACCTGGTCAAATCAGCCAAGGGCCGCGTCGCGGTGACGACCTTCGCCTCCAACGTCGCCCGCATCAAGGCCGTGGCCGATGCCGCCAAGGCCGCCGACCGCGAGGTCGTCGTGGTCGGCCGCGCCATGGAGCGTGTGGTGCAGGTCGCGCGCGAGACCGGCTATCTCGACGGCGTCCAGAATTTCCGCTCGCCCGAGGTCTACGGCCATCTTCCGCAGGACAAGGTGCTGGCGCTGTGCACCGGCAGCCAGGGCGAGCCCCGCGCCGCGCTGGCGCGCATCGCCAATGACGACCATCCTGAGATCACGCTCAACCGCGGCGACAGCGTGATCTTCTCCTCGCGGACCATTCCCGGCAACGAGAAGTCCGTCGGCTCGATCATCAACAATCTGGTCCTGCAGGGTGTCGAGGTCATCACCGACCGCGACCATCTGGTCCACGTCTCCGGCCATCCCCGCCGCGACGAGTTGCGCGACCTGATCGCCTGGACAAAGCCGCAGCTCCTGATCCCGGTGCATGGCGAGGCCCTGCATCTGCACGAGCACGCCAAGCTCGCGCGCGCCGCCGGCGTGCCGCGCGTGCTGGTCTGCCGCAATGGCGACCTCGTCAAGCTCGGCCCCGGCGATCCCGGAATCGTCGGCGAGATACCTTCGGGCCGGCTCTACAAGGACGGCACGATTTTGGAGGACTCCAAGTCCCGCGCCGTGGTCGAGCGGCGGCGGATGGCTTTCTCCGGCTGCGCCTTCGTCGCCATCGCCATGACGGCGCAGGGCGAGCTTGCAGACGATCCCGAGGTCGATCTCGTCGGCGTCCCCGAGAAGAACAAAGCGGGCGAGACCTTCGACGACCTCGTTTTCGACGCCGTGATGTCCACGATCGAGGGGCTGCCAAAGGCACGCCGCCGCGATCCGGATGCCTTGGGCGAGTCGGTGCGACGCGCCGTCCGGGCCGTGATCAATGAACATTGGGGCAAGAGGCCCCCCTGTCTGGTACACGTGCTGACAGTCTGAGTGTTAAAGTATGGTCTCTTCGGAAAGCCGCTTCACGCGTTTCCGGATCATGCTCTGAGGGAGAGAAACATGCTGGGCCGGCTCAACCATGTCGCGATCGCGACCAAGGACGCGATCAAGGCCGCCAAGATCTACGGCGCGGCCTTCGGAGCGCAGATCTCGGAGGCCATCGCGCTGCCCGAGCATGGGGTGACCACCGTGTTCGTGACGCTGCCCAACACCAAGATCGAATTCATCGAGCCCTATGGCGCGGGATCGCCGATCGCGAAATTCCTCGAGCGCAATGCCGACGGCGGCATCCACCACGTCTGCTACGAAGTCGTCGACATCATCGCCTCACGCGACACACTGGTGAAGGAGGGCGCGCGGGTGCTTGGCGACGGCGTGCCGAAGATCGGCGCCCACGGCAAGCCGGTTCTGTTCCTGCACCCGAAGGATTTCTCCGGGGCGCTTGTCGAGATCGAGCAGGCGTAAGGCCGCCCCATGGCCGTCCAGATATCAACCGCGCTCGCGATCTACTTCGTCATCTGGTGGGTGGCGCTGTTCCTGACGCTGCCGTTCGGCGTGCGCAGCCAGCATGAGGACGGCGTGGGAGCGCCTGGCACCGACCCCGGCGCGCCGATCCTGACGCGGATGGGCCGCAAGCTGATCTGGACCACGATCATCTCGGCGATCATCTTCGGGATCGGCATGGCCGCCTATCAGGCCGGCTATCTCTCGATCGAACGCTTGTCGAAACTGATGGGAATGCCATTCTAGGAGTTCTTGCTACAACTTTTCGGTTGGGTCGTTGTTCGGGGGGAACGAATGACTTTTCAAAGGATCGTCGTTGCGCTTCTGGTGCTGATCGTGGCCGGTCTCGGTGCCATCGGCTATGTCGAATGGCGGACGGCCGTGCAGGTGCGGACGCTGAAGGCGTTCGTCGAGGGCTATGTCTTCAACGATGCAGTCGCGGCTTGCGAGCGGGCGCAGAGCTCGACGCCGTTCAAGTGGAACGGGGGCAAGAGCACCTCGGTCATCGGCCTGAACTCTGTCAAGCTCGACAAATACACGGTCAGCGCCAGCTACACGCTGGTGGCGGACAGCGTCTATTGTGATTACGATCCCATCAAAAGAAAGGCCGAGATCGGCTCGAGCTTCCTGGAGCGGGAGTAACGATCCGGCCGTGCCAAGAGCATGATACGGAAAACTGCGAAGCGGTTTTCCGAGAAGATCATGCTCAAATAACAATCTAAAGCGCGATCTCGTCGCGCTTTAGCATCGGATGGGATCGTCATGACGCAGGGGCAGGGGGATTACCGGATTCTGCAGGAGGCGGCCTTGCGGGACTATCTCGCGGGCCTGCCGGACCTCAAGGGGCTTCTCGGCGGCGAGCCGGCCTCCTGGGTGATCACCGAGGTCGGCGACGGCAATCTCAATCTCGTCTTCATCGCGAAGGGGGCGCGCGGCGGCATCGCCGTGAAGCAGGCGCTGCCCTACGTCCGCCTCGTCGGCGAGAGCTGGCCGCTGCCGCTGTCGCGGGCCCATTTCGAGTATCTCGCTTTGTCCCGGCAGGCCCAGCTCGCGCCCGGCCTCGTGCCGGCGCTGCTGCATCACAACGAGGCGCTGGCGCTGACGGTGATGGAGCTGCTCGAGCCCCATATCATCATGCGCAAGGGGCTGGTCTCGGGAACGCAATATCCGCGCTTCGTCGACGACATCACCACCTTCATGGCGCGGACGCTGTTCCTCACCTCTGACCTCGCGCTCACCGCCGCGGACAAGAAGGAAGGCATCGCGGCCTTCGCCGGCAACCATGCGCTGTGCAAGATCACCGAGGATTTGATCTTCACCGATCCCTATCGCATCGCCGATCAGAACCGCTGGACCGTGCCTTATCTCGACGCGCTGGCCGCCGCCTTGCGCGACGACATGGACCTGCATGTCGCGATCTCCCGGCTGAAGCTGAAGTTCATGGCAAGCCCCGAAGCGCTGCTCCATGGCGACCTCCACACGGGCTCGATCATGGTCACGGATAGCCAGACGCGGGTGATCGATCCCGAATTCGCGTTCTACGGCCCTATGGGGTTCGACGTCGGCGCAGTGCTGGCCAATTTGCTGATGGCCTATTTCGCCTCCGTCGGTCACGAGCGATCGCCGGGCGAGCGCCGCGCGTTCGAGGGCTGGGTGCTGGACACCGTCGAGAAGGTCTGGAACGGGTTCGCCCGCAAATTCCTCGACCTCTGGCGTGCTGAAGCCGCTGGCGATGCCTATCCCATTTCGCTCTTCGCAGGCGAGCAGGGCGCCGCACGCCTGGAGGCCGAGCGGCAGGCCTACATGCAGCGGCTGTTCGCCGACACTGTCGGCTTCGCCGCGGCCAAAACCATCCGCCGCATCTTCGGCCTCGCCCACAATATCGATTTCGAGCTTATCGAAGATCCACGCAAACGTGCGGTGAGCGAAGCCCGCGCCGTGCGGCTGGCGCGCGCGATGATGGTGGAGACGGGATCGTTTCCGGCTATCGCCGACGTCACGGGCGCGGCGAAAAAGCTGAGGGACTGGCAGCCGGAGTTTGCGAACGGCTAGGCCGTGCGCTCGGTGACTCACAGCGAGCGCCAGATGATCGCAGGCAAAACCCGGTCGGCCTTGCACGCATGCAGGTACGCCGTCAGCTACGACCACCTCCGCCACGACTGCCGCCGCGACCACCACCGCCACCTCCAGGACGGCCCGCGGACCCGGGACGCCCTGCACCAGGACGTTGGCCTACATTCGGACGAGATCCTGGGCGTTGAGCGACATTCGGCGGACGAGAACCTGGGCGTTGACCGACATGCGGCGGACGAGGACGCGGGCGTTGACCAACATGAGGAGGACGAGGACGGGGGCGTGGACCGACATGCCAACCATGCCAACCTCGCGGGCCACCCCAGCCCAAACCGCGGCGGAACGCATAGCCGCACCAGTACCAGCCGGGGCCGCGCCAGGCGTCCCAATACCAGCAGTAACGCCGGCCTCCGAAGAAGAACTGAGCTTCCTGCAGTGGCACAGCGTCTCCGCCATCAACGTGAAGCGGGGCGATAGGCATTGCCCGGGTCGTTGGTATCCATAGCGTACCCAACGCTAACGCCGCGCTCAGCCCAATCACCACCCTGGCTTTGTTCATCGAGGCTCCTCCCTTGATCAAGGGTACTCCGCGCGCCCCGCGTTCTAATCTGCCAGACCGGCTTAAGTTCCGCGTTGGGATTGCGTGCTCCGCAAAGGCGGCCGCGCCGCACCCCGCGTTGCCTTCAACTCATCTGGATTGAGCTACATGAATCCGGGATTGCGCGGGAGGTAGCTGGCCCAATCTCCGAATTGTCGGTTAGACATCAGCAGCATCGGGAGCGTTAGACGCATCCCGTGGTTCATCGCCGCCTTGAGCGCTGACTCGCTTGCGCCTGGCACGAAAGCCGAAATGCTTGGAGAATTGCTCCGTGCCGCAAACGACAACGCACTGGCGAACGCGGGACCCACGAGATCCGGCCGACGGACTGCAAGCGGGCCAACGTGTCCTTCGGAAATATAGACATACCCCACGCACTCGCTGCCGGCGTGGATGGTGAACCCGTTCGACGTGCCGTCGCCAAGGAGAAATCGATGATGCTTCTCTCTGGAAACGCCGACGGCACTGATATCAATGAGGGCCAGATCGTCGAACCTGGCTGTCTTGGCCGTGAGAGATTCAAGACGGAGGGGCGGCTCAGCCAACAGGGGTGCCAGGCGGTCCCGAGGCGCGCTGACCATGTAGATCGGAAAGCGCGGGAATAGTCCGTGGCGGATGTAGAGCCCCTGGGACACGTTGTTAAACGTGAAAGTGATCAGCGCCTTGATGGATGCTCCGCGCGCTTCTGCGTGAGCGAACGTCTTGCCGATGAGTTGATTTCCGATGCCGTCGCTCTGGCGGTCAGGTGCCACAAACAGCTGTGCCAGAAACCAAAGTTCGCCGCAAACCCAACTCCACGCGAAGCCGATAACTTCTCCGTCGTCATCGGCGACCCATAGACCTTCGGTATCGTCCCTGAGCGAGAAGGCTTGAAAATTCGGTGGGTGAGAGGATGCGATCTTTCCGAAGCCCCGCCGTTCAGTGAGTTCATTGATGCTGGCGACCACGAGCTCATCGGCCCGCGTCAAGTCGTCCATGCGAGCGGGGCGGCACACGATAGCCATGTTCGAGTTCTCCTCCGGGATCGGTATGCCGGACCAACGACGGCTTAAGAGGGACGAAACGCTTTCACATGGTGATCAGGCCAGCGGCCGGATGTTCTGGTTCATGCGAAAGAAATTCGTCGGATCGTATTTCGCCTTGATCCGCTGCAGACGCCGGTAGTTCGGCCCATACGCGGCAGCGACAGGATCGCCCGCCTCGTCGTCATCGAGATAATTGACGTAGCGGCCAGAGGCGAAGAAGGGCCGCATGCTTTCGTAGGTTTCGCGTGCCCACGAGATGCAGCGGCTGGTGTCGCCAGGCTGCATCCATTGCGTGAGTATCAGGAAATTGTAGCCATCCTGCCGATGCGGAAATGCCGTATCCCCTGGACCAACACGGGTTGCCGCGCCGTGGATGTGTTCAAGCAGCAGCTGGCCCATGGGAGTCGGGCAGCGCGCGAAACATTCGATCATGGTCGCAATCGCAGCATCGCTCAGCTCCGTGAGGAAGTTCGATTTCCAGTAGTTGAGGGCGCCCCTGGGGTAGTTGGCGTCGAGCATGCTGTTGAGCTGGCAATAGGGCATCGGCCCGACTGCGTCCATCATCGGAGTCCCGAACTGTTTCAGCGGCCGTACGGCTCGTTCGGCATCCGTCGCAGGGCCGCAGTGACAGGTGACAAGAGCAGCGACCTCCGTGCCGGACCCGTCGGGCGCGTGCGTCAGGGTCGCGAACAGCGTGTGCTCGTCCGTTAACGACTGCCTACGGGCCCGGAAGAATTCGAGCAGGTCGCGGGAACGTTCGATGGGGTGGATGATTGGGCCGCCGGTAATGATTGGCCCGACTGTGTGTAGGTCGTATTCGAGGCTGGTTGCGATCCCAAAGTTTCCGCCGCCGCCGCGAATGGCCCAGAACAGATCGGGCTCCTCCTGCTTGCTGGCCCGCAAGACCTTGCCGTCGGCGGTGACGAGCTCGACAGCCCGCAAATTATCCAGGGCAAGGCCGTACTTGCCCATCAGCCAGCCCAGTCCCCCGCCGAGGGTCAGTCCGGCGATCCCGGTGGTCGAGACCACGCCGCCGGTAACCGCAAGTCCGTGAAGTTGCGTCTCGCGATTGACCTCGCCCCACGTGACCCCGCCCTGCGCCCGTACGGTTTTGCCTGCTACATCGACGTGGACGCCCTTCATTGGTGACAGGTCGATCATGATCCCGCCGTCGATGGTCGCGCGTCCTGCCACATTATGGCCGCCGCCACGAACCGCGACCTCAAGGCCGAGCTTGGTCGCAAGCGCGACGGCGTCCACGACGTCGGCCGTACCGCGGCATCGGGCAATCAATGCCGGTCGTTTGTCGACCAGCCCGTTGTGGACCTTTCTCGCCTCCTCAAAGCCCTCGTCCGTAGGTTTGAGGAGCTGTCCTCCAAAGGAGGCGCTAAGGTCGGCGGCGGCGCTGGCGACGGATGCGATGGACGACATGACACGGTCTCCCCGGTTCGACCCCCCAATCCTCAATGGTGGGCTGGCTCAGGGCAAATCCGAAGAATTCAGGTGACGATGAACTTATTTCACCTAGACTGGCCGCATGCACAAGCTGCCGCCCCTGATCGAACTTCGCGCTTTTGAAGCTGCCGCCCGCCATCTGAGCTTCAAGAAGGCCGCGGAAGAACTCGGCGTGACGCCAACCGCGATCAGCCACCAGATCGGATTGCTCGAGCAGTATTGTGGTCGCGCGCTGTTCCGGCGCAGGCCACGACCTCTTTCGCTGACCGATGCCGGAGCGGAGCTGTTCCCCGCCATTCGGGGCGGGCTCGAGGTGTTTGCCGCTGCAATTGCGGCCGTCAAGCAGGAGCGCGACCAGCAGCCGCTTCGGGTGACGACAACCAACGCTTTCGCCAGCCGCTGGCTGGTGCCCCGTCTGCCCGTGTGGCGAAAGTTGCATCCTGATGTACCGCTGGAGGTCATTGGCACGGACACCGTGCTCGATCTGCAGGCCGGAGATGGCGATGTCGCCATTCGCTATGCAACCAGCCGGGTACTGCCGACAGACGGGATCGTCGATGATCTCTTCAGCGATACATTCTGGCCGGTCTGCAGTCCGCGCCTGCTTTCAGCGGGACGCCTGAAGAGGCCGGTCGATCTTGCAAACCACGTTCTGATCCACTCCTACTGGTCACCGGCCGATCGTGAGCCGCCAACATGGCAGAGATGGCTTGCCGTGGCACAGCGCAGATGGCGGGAAGTGCCCGAATTCAAGGACATGCAGCACCTGAGTTTCCGCGAGGAACTGCACGCCATCGAGGCGGTGATCGCCGGGCAGGGAGTCGGGATTTTCAGTGATGTGCTGGTGGCAAACGAACTCGCCGCCGGCACGCTCGTGAAAGCGTTCAAGTTGAGCTTGCCCGGCTATAGCTTCCATGTGGTCAGCAAGCCGAGCCATCCGCGCAAGAAAACCATCCGAGCCTTCTCGGAGTGGTTGCAGTCAGGTACTTAATGCGCCTCTCGTGCCCCCGCGAAATGGACAGCCTCAGTGCCACAAAGGAGCGCCTGGATTGACACTATGGCGGCGGAAGTGCGATCCAGTTCACACTCGACGTTACGTCCTAATTCTATAATCTAGACACGACTGGAAACAGGTAGGCTAGCCCTACCGCGGAATGGCGCAGCCATCTGCAGCTCGCGATCAAGCAATAGGATGGTAGCTCGCTCTTCTGTACCGTTAGCGGAGGGTGATCATGCACGCAGCTACAGCCGGATGGCAGCCCACTTCGACAGCTCCGCGTGACCGAGATCTCGAAATCTGCGCATTGGATTTCGATGGTATTGTCCATGCAATTCCTTATCCCTGTCACAAGGACGGGACCAACTGGGTCGATCGCTCCGGTCAACGGCACGCCGACATCGAGCCGACCCACTGGCGCACGTGGACTGACCCCGGCTAGGTCGGCGGCCGAGGCGCACGAGGCGCGTGGTCCGTGACTTTCGTGCTGGCGTTTATGTTTCCACCTGCGCGCATCGGGAGGCCGGACCAATCTCCGCGGTGGGGGACACGAGCGGACACTTGTAGCTTTAGCGCTATTTCGTCGATGCACAGGGTACGCTGGCCGCCTATGGCCGCTTCGTGATGATCACGATCGTCATCTCGACTTACGGCCGCGTTTCCCGGAGACAGTGCCGAGGGCAAAGCGAACCGCACTGATCGTGGAAAGCCTCTAGTAAAGTCTTTGAACTACTTTGAGAAGCCCGTTCGCAACCAGCACCGTCGCGACGTATACGACAAGATAGGACAATATAACCGCCGAATAGATGCGCGTCTGCGATCTCTCGTACACGACCGCCAGAGCGTACTGCCTCTTGGCTATTAGCAGTAGCAGGAAACATCCGAAGGCTAGTTCTGAGTAAAGAAGTGCAACCGAACCGGTTGAAAGAAGGTAATGTACCAGGGCCATTCCGAACCAGAACGGCCCCCAGACGAGGGCGGCCGCCGCTCCCGTGACCAGGAGATATGGTCGCGCTGTTGTCTTGAGAGGCACTCCCTTCGGAGCCACAAGGCCATGCACGACGAGGAAACCCAGGAGAAATATGACCCGAGAGGCGAAATCAATCAGCTTGATTGACAGGCCTTGTGTCCGGTTCTCGCGTTCGACCGCTTCAGTGAAGGCTTTGCCGAGCGAAGCATTCTGCGTCGCGAGGTAATTCCCAATTAGGTAGGGGTCGATCGAGCCTGCCTTGGGTCGAATTTTCTTTGCCGCGGAAGAGCTTCCAGGAAGCAGAATTTCCGCGATCGCATCTTCATAGCGCAGAACATATCCAGGAGGGCTTGCATACACATCGTAGTTCATTACGTCACGGAGATCGAAGATTTGGATGAATTGATCGTTTTGTTCCGTTGAGAGCGACTTGAAACCGTCAGTCCAGGATGCTGAACCTCTTGGATCAAGGGCACCTAACGTGGCGCTAAGTGCTACGGCCCAAAAAGCAAACCGATAGACTTTTATTTTGCGATGCCATTCTTGTGGAGGATCGTCTCGCAACACCAGATAGGAGATGATCAAATACTTAAGGGGTTGCCTCTTGGCAGCGCTCCGGGCGAGCCGTCCTGTTAGGGCGGAGGTAGAGTCGGCAAGACGTCGCACCCAATGGATCACGAGTCTACCCGCGTTAGAAAATGTGCCAGTAACCTCAAGTTGAGGCCTGTATATCAATTTTCCGGATCACCCGGAAGCTCAAGCTGTGATGGCCGGGCCAGCAAACTTCAACGCCACGACAACGGCTTCAATCCAGCTTTCGCGATGACGGCTGCGGCGTCCGCAGAGGAGAGGAATTTCAAAAAGGTCGATCCCGGACGAGATCATCACCTTGATATCGGCAGCGGTCGCGGCAGGTGCGAAAACAAGGGTTACGAGGACAGCAAGCAGGCAAGCGACATGTCGCGGCATGATCGCGCCCCTAAACGGCGATCGGTTGCAATGTCTTACGATAGCCACCCCCGATAATCCGTGCAAACCGACGATCAAGGAAGCCCGCGCCGAGCGGCCGGCAAGGACGATCATGGTGGAGGCAGAGGCGTTTCCGGCAATCGCCGACCTCGCTGGTGCAGCGCGAAAATGGCGCGACCGGCGAGGGCGCGTGCTCACAAATCGGCCCGACGCACTATTCAAGGAGCTTGCATTCGACATGCTGTGAATGGTCAACTCTCTGATCGGGACACGCCTGCATTGTCGGAGGGAACATGATGTTCAGGATAGTGGCGATCGTCGCTGGTTTGGGACTGGCGCTCGCCGCCACGGCGGAGGCCCAGACACCGCGCAAGGGTGGAACCATCCGCATGACCGCGCCCTACGGCTCGAGCTTCACCAGCCTGGACATTCATACGACGCAGCGCGCCCAGGACGAGATATACGCCAAGGCCCTGCATCGGTCGCTCTACATCTGGGATTCCGCGGAAGGCAAGCCGGTTCTGGAGCTTGCCAAGGAGGACGTGGTCTCGGGCGGAGGTCTCGTTCACACGTTCAAGCTGCGCGACGACGCCTATTTCCACAATGGCCGCAAGATGACGGCCGACGACGTCATCTGGTCCTACAACCGCATCATGGATGGCACCAAGGCCTTTCCCGGTGCGCGTTTTGTCCGTGTGATCGAGGGCGCGGCCGCGGTCGAGAAGGGGCAGGCCAAGGAAATCTCCGGCCTGAAGAAGATCGACGATTTCACTCTCGAAATGAAGCTGACCGAGAAAGTCGATCCGGGCTTCTACTTCTTCACCGCGCTGACCTCGATCTATCCCGCCGATGAGGCCGCCAAGGAGAGCTTCATCCAGAAGCCGATCGGTCTTGGCCCATTCAAATTCGTCGAGCACGTGCCGGGATCGCGCATCGTCCTGGAGCGGTGGGACCGGTTCTACAAGCCCGGCAAGCCCTATGCCGACAAGGTCATCGTGTCGATCATGGCCGAGGCCGCGGCACGCGATGTCGCCTTCCGCAACAAGGAGATCGACACCTCGGTGCTCGGGCCCGCGCAGTATGTTGCCTATCAGGCCGATTCCGGCCTCAAGGGCACCATCGTCGAAGTCGCCGAGGTCTTCACGCGTTACATGGGGATGAATCCCTCGTTCAAGCCGTTCGCCGACAAGCGCGTCCGGCAGGCGATCAACTACGCGATCGATACCGACCTGATCATCAACAAGCTCGTCAAGGGCAAGGCCTATCGTGCCACCAGCTGGTTGCCGCTGACCTCTCCCGCCTACGACAAGGCCATGAAGCCGTACCCCTACGATCCCGCCAAGGCCAAGCAGTTGCTGACTGAAGCGGGCTATCCCTCGGGCTTCGAATTCGAATGGACCACCAGCCAGAATGAAAGCTGGGGCTTGCCGATCGTCTCGGCCGTCATCCCGATGCTGGACAAGGTCGGCATCAAGGCGAAGGTCAAGCAGGTCGAGACCGCAGTGCTGGCGGAGGTGGTGCGCAGCGGCGACTACCAGGCCTTCATATATTCCCAGGCGACAGGCCCGGATCCCCAGGCGGCCCTCAAATGCTTCCACTCGTCGACGCCACAGCCAGCCTGCAACTACATGAACTTCAGGAATGCCGAGTTCGACAAGTTGATGGATGAAGCAGGGCAGGCCGACGACGCTGCAAAGCGTACCCAGCTGCTGCAAAAGGCCAATGCGCTGCTCTATGACGAGGCGCCGGTCTGGTTCTTCAACTATAACAAGGCGGTCATGGCGGTGCAGCCGTGGCTCAAGGGAATTCAGCTTAATGCGACGGAGCTGACCCATCAAAACGTCGAAGACCTCTGGGTCGACGAGACCTCGCCCGCGAAGTGACATGCGCTCTCGCGCTCCCTCCATCGCAGCAAACGATGGAGGGAGAGAGGAAAAGTGCCGATGTTCTCCTTCCTGATCCGTCGAATCCTGCAAACCATCCCGACCGTGCTCGCTGTCGTGCTGCTGGTGTTCGTGCTGTTCAGCGTCGTTCCTGGCAGCATCGTCTCGAGCATGAGCGACGATAGCGATCCGCAGGTCGAGCTCCGCATGAAGAAGCAGCTCGGCCTCGACGATCCCGTCTACGTGCGTTTCGGCTCCTACATCGCAAAGCTTGCGACCGGTGATTTCGGGACGTCGTTCCGGACGCGCGAGCCGGTCACGACCATGATCGCAAAGCGGATGGGACCGACACTGCAACTGATATTTGCAGCCATGACATTTGCGATCATAGTCGGCGTGCCGCTCGGCTTCATTGCTGCATTGCGGCCGGGCAGTATCGTCGACACGGCCTCGATGGTCGTGGCGGTGTCGGGTCTTTCAATGGCCAAATTCTGGCTTGGACTGCTGCTGATGTATCTGTTCGCGCTGAAGCTCGGCTGGTTGCCAAGTTTTGGCTATGGCGAAGGAGGGGGCAAGTACCTGATCCTTCCGGCCGTGACACTCGGCGTCTCCCCGATGGCGTTGCTGGCCCGGACGACGCGCGCCGCTGTCCTCGAGATCATGACGGCTGATTTTGTCCGCACCGCGCGCTCGAAGGGCATGAGCGAGACCCGGGTCGTGCAGTGGCATGTGATGCGCAACGCGCTCGTCTTGATTCTCACGACCGTAGGCCTGCAGTTCGGCGCGTTGATGGGGCAGGCGGTCGTGGTCGAGAAATTGTTCTCGTGGCCGGGCATCGGCTCGCTGCTGGTCGACAGTGTCTTGCAGCGCGACATTCCCGCCGTCCAGGGCTCCATTCTCGTGGTGGTGCTGTTCTTTCTCGCGATCAACTTGCTGATCGACGTGCTCTACGGCGTGATCGATCCCAGGATCAGATACGCATGAAGCTCCGCGCCAATCTCATCATCGGTGGCGCGTTGTTCGCGCTTGCGATCCTGGTGGGCCTGCTCGCGCCTTGGCTGGCGCACACGGATCCTGTCCTGGACGCCAACCTGCTGAACGCGGAAGAAGCCCCGAGCTGGACCTGGTGGTTCGGTACCGACGATCAGGGCCGCGACATATACTCCCGCGTCGTGTACGGCGCCCGTATCTCGCTGACGGTCGGCATCGTCTCGCAGCTCATCAACAGCGTCATCGGCGTCGGGCTGGGCCTGAGCGCCGGCTATTGGGGCGGCTGGTGGGACGATTTCGTCAACGGGCTGACCAACCTGATGCTGGCGATCCCCTCGCTGATCTTCGCACTTGCCATCATGGCGGTGCTTGGCCCTGGCCTGACGAGCCTGCTCATCGCACTCGGGCTGACCAACTGGTCTTTCACGTGCCGGATCGCACGGGCGTCGGCGCTGTCGCTCAAGAGCCAGGGCTATGTGCAGGCGGCAACCGTGCTCGGCTACGGAGATTTGCGGATCATGATCACGCAGCTCCTGCCGAACATGCTCGGACCTATCGTCGTCATCGGCACGCTCGGCATGGGCAGTGCGGTCTTGTCCGAAGCCGCATTGTCCTTCCTTGGCCTCGGCGTCCGCCCGCCCTTCCCAAGCTGGGGCAGCATGTTGTCGGACGCCCGCGACCAGATCACGACGGCGCCGTGGCTCTCGGTCTTTCCGGGCCTCGCCATCTTCCTGACGGTGCTCGGCCTCAACCTGCTTGGCGACGGCCTGCGCGACATTCTCGATCCACAATCGCGGAGCCGGCGGACATGACGGGCTCGCCGTTGATTGAAGTCGAGGACTTGCGTATCGATCTCAACGACGGATCGAGGTGCGTTGCAGCGGCCGAGGGCATTTCGTTCCGCATCGATCGCGGCGAGACGTTCGGCCTTGTCGGCGAATCCGGCTGCGGCAAGAGCATTACGGCTCTCGCTTTGATCGGCCTGTTGCGGCAGCCCTTGTCGATCGGGGGCGGCGTCATCCGATTTGAAGGGCGGGAAATCCAGCAGCTTTCGGCGGCCGGACAGCGGGAGCTGCGCGGCAATCGCATCGCCATGATCTTTCAGGAGCCGATGACGGCGCTGAACCCGGTCTCGCCCGTGGGACGGCAGATCGCCGAAATGTTCGTGCTGCACAAGGGCAAGAGCTGGCGGGAGGCCAATCAGCTGGCGGTCGAGGCGCTGGCGAGCGTCCGCGTGCCCGCGCCCGAGCGACGCGTGAAGGATTATCCGCACCAGCTTTCCGGCGGCATGCGTCAACGCGTGATGATCGCCATCGCACTCGCATGCGGTCCGGATCTTCTGATCGCCGACGAGCCGACGACCGCGCTCGACGTGACCGTGCAGGCCGAAATCATCGAGCTGATGCGGAATTTGTGCGCCGAGAGAGGAACGGCGATCCTGATGATCAGCCACGATCTCGGCCTGGTCGCCAATGTCTGTCGTCGCGTTGCCGTGATGTACGCCGGCCGCATTGTCGAAGAGCGCGGCTCGGCCGATATTTTTCGAACGCCCTCGCACCCCTATACGCAAGGCCTGGTCGCCTCGTTGCCGCGGCTGGGCAGTCGCGCTGCGCTTGGCCGCACGCGGCTCAAGGAGATCGCGGGCGTCGTCCCGGCTATCACGAGTTTCCCTGATGGCTGCAGGTTCAATCCGCGTTGCACGCGGGCGACCGATATTTGCCGGACCGCCGCGCCGGACACGACATGGCTGGGGCCTGGCGGTTTCGTCAGGTGTCACCACCATGCATGAACCGAAAAACATGCTGGGCAAGGGCAGGCCGGACGACGATCTCATTCTCAGCATCGAGGATCTCGCGGTTCATTTTCCGCTGGGCGGCGGCTTGCTCGGCCGCGGCCGGCGGCTGTTGCGCGCCGTCGACGGTGTCGATCTCAAGCTGAAGCGAGGCGAATGCCTCGGCCTCGTCGGTGAGTCCGGCTCCGGCAAGTCGACGGTCGCACTTTCAATCCTTGGTCTCTTGGCGCCGACGCGCGGCCGCATCGTGTTGGACGGGCAGGTCGTGACGAACAGGCCATCCGGCGATCGGAAGGCGTTGGCCCGCATCGTGCAAATGGTCTTTCAGGACCCCTACGCCTCGCTCAATCCGCGCCAGACCGTTCGTCGCACGCTTGAAGATCCGCTGCGTGTGCATGGCGTGACCGCCGCAAGCGAGATCGAGGATCGCGTTGCGAAGATGCTGCGGCATGTGGGCTTGCGGCCCGAACAGGCCGACCGCTACCCGCATGAGTTCTCGGGTGGCCAGCGCCAGCGTATCGGCATTGCGCGTGCGCTGATCCTCAATCCCAGGATCGTCATCTGCGATGAGCCCGTTTCGGCGCTCGATGTCTCGATCCGCGCCCAGATCATCAATCTGCTGCTGGAATTGAAGGAAACGCTCGGTCTCTCCTACATCATGATCAGCCACGACCTTGGCGTCGTCGAGCACATGAGCGACAGGGTCGCCGTCATGTATCTCGGCCGCATCGTGGAGAATGGCGACTGGCGCGAGATCTTTGAACGGCCGGCGCACCCGTATACGCAAGCCCTGATCGCCGCCATCCCTGATCCCTTGCGCCATGCGCCGTTAGCTACGACAGGGGGCGACCTTCCCAATCCGCTCAATCCACCGAACGGATGCGCCTTCAGCCCGCGCTGCGGTTATGCTGAGGCCGTGTGCCGCCACGAGCCGGGGCCGTCGCTCGAAACGCGTCCCGACGGGCATGCGGTGAGGTGTTGGCGGAGTGAGGAGATTGCGGGGCAGGCGGCGTTGGCATCGATCGCAAGCGGACATCGCTAGGATGGAGCGCGTCTGCCCCACGGCTCTGTTCGGCACGGCAGTAGGATAGGGCGGCCGCGAAGCAGGGCGCTCTCCGCAGGCCATGATGTCTGCCCTGACCCCGCAACATGGTCTCGTCCCATGAGTTCGTCGAGCGGCGCCTTCAATCGGAATTTCCTCGTGACGCGCCCTCAGGCACGCCGGCCATGCGCAAACCCTCAATCAAGCGTCTGCCTCCGGCCTGAAAGACCAAATTGTCGCTGAATGTAATGGCTTTCAGGCGACGAATTGTAAAACCCGGATCAAGCGAAAGGCCAGCTTTCGCAGTCGTTCGGGACTCTTCGAGTTTGCCGAGCTGCGCAAGCGCAGCAGCCAGCTGAAGGTGCGCGAATGGATAATTCGGGTTGGCCTTGAGGCTTTGGCGTAGCCACGAAACGGCTTCGTTGTCGAAACCGAGGTGCAACTTGGCGCCGCCGACATAACTCATCCACCGGTGTACAGCCTCGTCGCGAGGCGACAGGCGGAGAGCTTCTCGAACACATGCCTCGGTTTCTGCAGCCTGGCCGACGAAGATCTTGGCGGCTCCAATGGTAGCGTGCGCCTCGGCCAGATTTCGGTTCAGAGCCGACGCATGCTCGCACTCAGCAATACCCTGCTCTGCGCGATTGGACATGAACAGGACGATACCCAGAAACATGTACGCCAGGGCATGTTGCGGGGCCAAAGAGAGCGCCTTCGTCAGCGCCGTTTCTGCCGCTGTAAGGCGCGCCTGAAAGTCGTCGACGAGAAAGAGGGTCGCGCTAGCGGCATCCACCGCCGCAATGCCCACCAAGGCGTCGACAAAATCGGGATCAAGCGCTAATGCGCGTTCGAAGTAGCTCCGCGCCTGTACCATATGGTCCGGCGTCCAGCGTTTATTCCAACGCGCTATGCCCTGAAAATACAAGTCCATCACATCCGGATTCAACGAACGCTCTGCTCGACGAGCCTCGGCCGCCAGCAGCTCGGCATTCAGGGTGTTGGCGAGCCGCGAAACGATTTCGTCCTGCATTTCGAACAGGTCGGATATGGGCTTGTCGAAGCGATCTGCCCAAAAGTGATTGCCGTCTTCTGCGCTAACAAGCTGAACGTTAACCCGGAGCCGGTCACTGCCGCGCTGCACGGAGCCTTCAAGGATGTAGCGCACGTTCAACTCCCGGCCGATCTGCTTTAGATCAGCGGCCTTGCCCTTGTATGCAAATGCGGTGTGCCGGCCAACGACGAACGAGCTGCTGATGCGCGACAAATCCGTGGTCAGGCTCTCGGTTACGCCATCGGCGAAGTAATCTTGCCCGGGGTCACCGCTGAGGTTAGCGAAAGGCAGTACAACGAGTGAAAGCCGTGGTGCTGGAGTTGCAACGGCATTCTCCGCAAAGCGAACCGCATCGAGGGTGGGGATCTCGGCTTCCCGCACCGTTCCGACGAAGCGAAAACCTTTGCGCTGCAGCGTTTTGATGAGGCGCTGTGGAACCGCGATCGGAGACACCGGTTCAACAATGACTTCGCCCCCGTCCGAATTGAGTACATGAAGCCCGGATTGCGCGGGAGGTAGCTGCCCCAGTCTCCGAATTGCCGATTCGACATCAGCAACATCGAGAGCGTTAAACGCATCGTGATCGGCCATCCATAGACAATCGGTATCGTCCCTGAGCGGGAAAGCTTGGAGGCTGAGGGCGCGCGGGGGCACACGAGCGCCACCTTCGAGTCCTCCTCCGGGATCGCTCTCACTTGGCGATCAGGCCAGTGGTCGGATGTTCTGGTTCATGCGAAAGAAGTTCGCCGGATCGTATTTCGCCTTGATCCGCTGCAGGCGCGGCAGTTCGGCCCATACGTGGCAGCGACAGGATCGCCTGCCTCGTCGTCATCGAGATAATTGACATATCGGCCGGAGGCGAAGACGGCACGCGATCGGTGCCATGATGACATCGTGCCCCTGTTTTGCCCGACGTGTCAAACGCCCCTGAGACACCGGGCAAGGCCACCCCGCGCAAAATTCTTCAATGATTTCTACTTTGCATGGGGTTGTTTTCGCGTTTTTGCGGAGAGGAGGCTACTCCGCCGCCTTTTCCCTTAGCCGCTGCGCGTAGACGTTGATGACCAGCGCCGCTAGCAGGATCAGGCCGCGGATCAGGATCTTCAGGAAGCTGTCGATGTTGACGTGGTCGAGGCCGTTGTTGAGGACGCCGAGCACGAAGAGGCCGACGATGGTGTTGCCGATGCCGCCGCGGCCACCGAACAGGCTGGTGCCGCCGACGACGACAGCGGCGATGGAGTCGAGCAGGTAGGTGTCGAACTCGTTTTGCTGCGCGCTGCCGAAATGGGCCACACCGAGCATGCCGCCGATACCGGAGCAGACCGCGGAGATCACCATGACCGCGCCGAGGATGAGCTTGACGTTGAGGCCGGAATATTCGGCCGCCTCGCGATTGCCGCCGACCATGTAGACGTAGCGGCCGAAGCGTGTGTAGGTCAGCACCAGATGACCGCCGAGCAGCATCACGGCCGCGACGATGACGATCCAGGGAATGCCGCCGATCGAGCCTGAGCCGAGCGTTGCAATCAGGTCCGGCACCTTGTAGGCGATCTGGCCGCGCACCAGCAGTGCCGAGATGCCGGCCGCGATCTGCATCATCGCCAGCGTCATGATGAAGGAGGGGATGCCGATCACGGTCAGCCCCAGCGCATTGACGAGGCCGAGCAGCGCACAGAGCAGGATGGCGAGCAGGATCGCGACGGCGCCGGGCAGCGGCACATTGGCGATGTTGACGTAGGATTCCTGCAGCGTGAAGTAGGCGACCGCGATGCCGGTGACATTGGCGATGCTGGCGATCGAGAGGTCGATCTCCGCGCAGAGGATCACGAAGGTGAGGCCGACGGCGATGATGCCTGTCACCGAGACCTGGGTCAGGATGTTGCCGAGATTGTCGAGCGTTGCGAAGGAGGGGCTGGCGAAGGCGAAGAAGGCGGACAGGAAGATCAGAGTCAGGAACGGTGCGATGTTGCGCATCTGCGAGCGCAGGAAGGACCCAAGGCCTCGCGCCCGCCGACCCGCCGCTGGAACCGTCTCACTGCTCGCCATTGTGCTTCTCCGTCACGCCGCTTCCAGCAGGCGGTCCTTGCTGACCAGCTCGTTCTTGAACTCTCGCACCACCGCGCCGCGCTTGAGCACAAGGATGCGGTCGGCCAGCGACAGCACCGTTTCCGGCTCGGTCGACAGCACGATGACCGCAAGCCCCCTGGCGCGGAGGTCGCGGACGATGTTGATGACGTCGTTCTTGGCGCCGACATCCATGCCGCGGGTCGGCTCGCACAGCACCAGCAGTTTTGGCGGATAGGTCAGCCATTTTGCCAGCGCGACCTTCTGCTGGTTGCCGCCGGAGAGCATGCCGAGGTCGAGGCCGACCACCGGCGGCCTGATCTGCAGCTGATCAACCTGGCGCTTCGCGATGTCGCGCTCATGCGCTGGCTTGAGCAACAGGGACGAGATGCGGTCAAGAATGCTGATGGAGACGTTCTTGTAGACCGGCTCCTGATGAAACAGCATGTCACGCCGGCTTTCGGGCACCAGCGCCACGCCGGCGCGCCGGGCCGCCGCCGTGCTGGCGAAAGTTCTCGGCCGCCCCCCGACGGCGAGCGTGCCGCCGTCCGGCTTGAGCTTGCCGAAGAGGATGCGAGACAATTCCTGCTGGCCGCAGCCCATGAAGCCGTAGATGCCGAGGACCTCGCCGGCGCGTGCTTCGAAGGAGACATCCTGCAGGCTGCGGGCCAGCGAAAGCTGGTCGACCTTCAGGACCACCGCCCTGTCGCTCGGCTGCGGTAGCAACAGGTCGTCGGTATAGCTGTGCTCGAGTGCTTCGCCGCCGCGGCCGATCATGGCCTCAATCAGCGCGCCCTTGCTGGTCGCGGCGCTAGCTGTCTCGGCGACCTTCCGCCCGTTTCGGAACACGGTCACCGTGTCGGACACGCGCAAGATGTCTTCGATGAAATGCGAGATGAAGACGATGCTGGTGCCTTCTTCGCGTAAGCGCCGGAGCGTCGCAAACAGGCGCTCGACCTCGGGCGGGGAGAGGGCGGAGGTCGGCTCGTCCAGGATGACGATGCGGGCGCCGGAGAACAGCACGCGCGCGATCTCGATCAGTTGCTGCAGCCCGATCGGGAGGTCGCCGAGCCGCGACATCGGATCAAGGTCGATGCCGAAGCGGGCGAGCTGCTCGCCGGCCTCGCGCGCCATCCGCCGCCACTGCACGAGGCCGAGCCGGTTGGTCGGCTGGTTGCCCAGGAACACGTTCTCCGCGACCGTGAGGTCGGGCGCGACGCTGAGCTCCTGATGCACCATGGCGATGCCGGCCGCGTGCGCGTCGCGGGCCGAGCGGAAATGCGTCTCCTGGCCGTCGATCAGGAAGCGGCCGGAGAATTCGGTGTGCACGCCGGCGATGATCTTCATCAGCGTGCTTTTTCCTGCGCCGTTCTCGCCGACGAGACCGTGGATCTCGCCGGGATAGAGCGCGAAGTCGACACCACGAAGCGCTTCGACGCCGCCGAAGCTCTTCGTGATGCCCTTCAGTTCCAGGATGGGCGAACGAACCTCAGGCATGGAGGACTAGATCAGGAAGTGGTCTTCCATCCATTGCATGCCGGGGGCGTTCGCCTTGGTCACGACCGGGCCGTCGGTGACCACGTTCTTGGGAATGCCCTGGCCGCTCTTCTCGCCGCCAACCACTGCCGCAACACCGGCGATGATGGCGCCGCCATGGATGCGGCAGGACGGGTTGCGAACGGTCGCGAACATCCGGCCGTCGCTCACCGCCTGGATCGCCGGAGGCATGGCGTCGACGCCGCCGATCAGGATGTTGGTGCGGTTGCGCGCCTTCATGATGTTGTAGGCGGCGAGCGCCATGTCGTCATTGTGGAAGAACGCCGCGTCGATCTGCGGATATTTGGTCAGGTAGGTTTCCCAGAGCCGCGCGGTCTTGGAGACGTCCCAGTCGGCCGGCTGGGTGTCGAGCACCTCGATGTTGGGGAATTGCTTGACCACCGAGTTGAAGCCCTTGGCGCGGCCCTGCGCGCCGGTGTGGCCGAGGGCGCCCTGGGTCATGATGATCTTGCCCTTGCCGCCCATGGCGTTGCACAGCGCCTGCGTCACGGACGCGCCCATGAACTCGTTGTCGGGGGCGAGGAAGGAGTGGACGTTAATCTGATCGAGAGGAGCAATAAGCGTGTCCATGTCGATCACGGGCGTGCCGGCGTCGATCATCTTCTGCACGGGCTGGGTGAGGGTGCCGATGCCAAAAGCCTGGATCGCGACGAAATCCCATTTCTGCGAGGCCATGTTGTCGATCGCCGCGCGCTGCTTCACCGCGTCGAGCTGGCCGTCGAACCAGGTCACGTCGACATTGAACAGCTTGCCCCAGAATTCCGCGGCCTGCTTGCCCTGCGCGCACCAGGTCGCCTGGAGGCCTGCATTGGAGAACGCCGCCTTCAGCGGCTTCTCGGATCGTCCGACTTCGGCTGCAAGTGCGGGGTTTATGCCCATGCTGCCGAGGATGGCAGTCGCGGCGCCGGCGGTCGCTGCCGCCTGAAGAAGATCGCGCCTCGTCGTCGAGAAATCTTTCGTCCCGGACATCGCTCGCTCCCATATATTCTATCGTCGGCGCGTCATTGATTGCGCGACCGATGCGGAAAGTGTCTCACAAAGGTTGTTGCCACTCAATCTGCAATCGATCGTAAGGTCGCGACAGCCGCGTTGGTGCAGCGCAAAGCGTCACGCTGCGATGCCAGCGAAGGCCTCGATCTCGACCAGCAGTGCGTCCCAGGCCTGCGCGATCTCGACCGACCATTCATCGCCGAGCAGGTCGTGCAGCGTATCCCTGATGATCGCGAAAAAGGCGATGAAGACGTCGCGCGGCGTGCCGTAGGCATCGTGCGAGGCGACCTCGCAGGCGATCAGCCGGAAATGCCCGCCGCGCTGGCCCGCGAAGTCGAGGATCGCCTCGATCGTGAGCGCAAGCATCGATCCCATCACGAGCTCACTGCCTTGCGTGCGGAACATCGCCCGCGTTTCGGGATGCTCCTTGAACAGACGTTGATAGACGAGCGGCGTGAGATCCGCGCAGCGCAAGGCCGCGAGTTCAAAGGTCTGTTCGATCGGATTGGGAGAAGCATTCATCGGCGGTTCAGCCCCGCGGATAAAAAAAAGAGCGGGGCCCTGGCCCCGCTCAAAAATTGTGTCGACCCTATTATCCCCGATTCTAAGATTTGCTCTTGATTGA
>NZ_LGHL01000453.1 GCF_001908205.1 Bradyrhizobium sp. NAS80.1 | reverse complement strand
CGCAAGGAGCGAAGATGAAGCAGAAATCCGGACCGGGCAAAGCGCCGGCAGAACGAGTCGTGAAGGATATCCGGCGCCAAACGCGCCGGCACTGCTCGGCCGAAGAGAAGATCCGTATCGTGCTGGCGGGGCTACGCGGCGAGGAGAACATCTGCGAGCTATGCCGCCGCGAAGGCATCGCCGCCTCGATGTCTTACGGCTGGTCCAAGGAGTTCCTGGAGGCCGGCAAGCGCCGCCGAGCCGGCGACACGGCACGGGCTGCGACCTCCGGCGAGGTCAAGGACCTTCGTCGGGAGGCCGCGGCGTTGAAGGAAGTGGTGGCCGACCTCACCCTGGAGAACCGCCTGCTCAAAAAAAGCATGAACGGGCCCTCTCGGTGAATGCTTCGCATTCACCTGTCGGGTAAGAGATGGGGAGGACGAGGCATGAGGTCCCCGGCCTCCGAGAAGGCCGAGATGATCCGGTTGGTCGAGCAGTCGCACCTGCCGGCCGGGCGCACCTTGGACAAGCTCGGCATCCCACGAGCCACGTTCTATCGCTGGTACGATCGTTATCGCGAAGGCGGTGTTGAGGCACTGGCCGATCGTCGATCGAGGCCGGATCGGGTCTGGAACCGCATTCCCGACGACGTTCGCGGCCAGATCGTCGACCTGGCGCTGGAGCTGCCGGAGCTGTCTCCACGCGAACTGGCCGTGCGGCTCACCGACGAGCGGAAGTACTTCGTCTCGGAAGCGTCAGTCTATCGGCTGCTGAAGGCGCATGACCTGATCACCAGTCCGGCCTATGTGGTGATCAAGGCCGCGGA
>NZ_LGHL01000452.1 GCF_001908205.1 Bradyrhizobium sp. NAS80.1 | reverse complement strand
TTACCCCGACCGAGTGCGAGGGGAATGGATCGCCCCCTGGGGAGTCGCCGAGTTTAAGCGACTTGGGCTTATCGAACTCCTGCAGGACAATGGCGCAATTCACGTCGAACGCCACGTTCCCTATGACGAAAACTGGTCGCCAGATGCTGCGGAGCAGCGTGCTTTTGATTTCACCAAACTGCCACCAGACCTTCCAACTCCCATATGCATCGGCCACCCGACGATGTGCAATGCTTTTGCATCGTCGGCAAAAGCGGCTGGTGCGCAGATCCTAACTGGCATCAAACAGGTCCAAGTGACGGCGGGCGTCCGACCTACCGTTTCGTTATTATCAAGCGACGTGTCGATACGGTTAAGGCCTCGCCTCGTCGTAGGTGCTGACGGGCGCAACTCAGTCCTGAGGAAACAACTGGGATTCTCTTTGCAGGCCGATGAACCGCACAATCTTTTGGGCGGGATGTTGGTCGCAAACGTTCCAGATTGGCCTCGTCATATCCAGGCGATCGGAACTGAGGATAGGCTGCATTATCTCGTCTTTCCTCAAGGGAAGGACTTGGTTCGCCTCTATGTATGCTACGAGTTCTCGGATCGACAAAAATTCGCAGGTCCAGATAGAGAGACCCGGCTGCTGCAAGCCTATCGATTGAAATGTTTGCCGCATGCGGAAGCGATACTTGGTGGCACGCCTATCAGCCCATTTTGTTCGTACTCCAATGAGGATCACTGGGTCGATGATCCAACGCTTCCAGGCGTTGTACTTATTGGGGATGCAGCTGGCCACAACGATCCCATTACCGGACAGGCATTGTCGATTGCCGCCAGGGATGTGCGTATCGTATCCGATATTCTTCTTTCAACAGAAAATTGGGATCGCCTCGACCTTGAGGCCTATGTTGATGAACGGCGGGAGAGATTGCGCCGTCTGAGAATTACAGCTGGCCTGGCGACGAAAATACGGGTTGAATTTGGCGAGGATGCCAAGCAACGGCGAGCTAGAGTCAGC
>NZ_LGHL01000053.1 GCF_001908205.1 Bradyrhizobium sp. NAS80.1 | reverse complement strand
TTGCTAAGATTGCGGCGCTCGCCGACGGCAATGTCGCTGCCCATTCGCGCCCCAACGGAACTATCGGCGCAGCCCGTGTCCAGCACAGCCGATCGCAGTCTACCCGGCCTCACGACCGTGAGAAAGAGCACTTGTTGCTAGACTTGGGCGAATCGAACTGAGCAGTCTACGGTATCTGCGCATGGACCGGGGTGGGTGTGGCCGGCCCACTTCTGCGTGTATCTTTGCTAATCGGCTGTACTGCCGCTCTTGGCCTTGGACGACTTCTTCACCGCCGGCTTCACCGTCGGCTTGGCCGGCGCGGCTGACCTCTTCGATGCATCATCGCCGCGGGCAGTTCCCCACGGATCGACCGGCTTCTGGTCCGGAACATTGCTGAGAGAGTGTTGATAGGCGCGCTCAGCCCGATTCTCGTCCGCCTTCTGCGTCGCCGTCTTCTCCTTGGCCTCTTCGCCATACATCTGAACATGGTCCTGCGCCAGTGCGGGGCCGGCGATCAGGGCAAACATGACGGCGACGGCGATTTTGCGCATCGAGAAACTCCCGGTTCTGCGACGAGCATAACATCGCGCCGATTGCGCAGGAAGCGGGCAGAACGCCAGCGGTTTCTCGTGCTAGTTGAGACCCGCGATCGGGAGTCCCGCTCGCAATCTCAGTCAAACTCCCGCCGGCTCACAAGGTCGGCGGGATTTCTTTGCTGGCTAGTGATGAGAAACGATTGCCGCCACGCTGAATGCGAATACGCACGCAGCAGCCAATGAACAGAGAGCAATTGCAATCTGTCTAGGCATTGTGACTCCATCGACGACGGAAAAGGCGGAATCAAAACGGCCCCGGTCCTGAGGGGCGCCATTATTAGTCTGAAGCGGAGGTCCCGCGGTTTGCTGCCGTTGTTGGGCTTCTGAAGTAGCCCGTTCAAATCTGGCGGCCCACCGCTGCGCCAATCGTCTTTCAAGTTCCAGAGGGACGGTACTCACGACCGGCGCTCCGGCTTCGCGATCCTGCCCTGTGTTGGAGAGTTCAACGCTTGCCACGTCTAAAAGGTCCAGACCCGCCCGTCAGGAGCGGGGGCTTCGCTCCTGCGCCCGCCGGTTCACGCCAGCGGACCCGCGCCGAAGTTCTGTCCTGTCCCACCGAACCTTCTTGTGCCTCTTGGCCTTGTCTAGGATTGCATAGTCAGTGTGGGAGTGCGTGATGACAGTAAATGCACAACAGCATGCAGACCGGCACAACCGACTAGCGCCGTCCGTCAGCCCGGAAGCGGGTCTTCGCCGGGTTTCGTGAGCCGCACATACGTGCCGCTCTCATGCACCTCCAGCCAATCGTGCTCTTTCGCGTACTTGATGCCGGCACCGAACTCGGGGCCGCTGCCCTTCAGCTTGTAGAGAAACGGCGCGTTGATCTTCTCGATATGGATGCGGCCGTCCTGGACGGCCTCAATGCCGGCGGCGAGCTCGACGAGCTTGCGGGCGGCGGCGTCCGGATCTGCGAAGGGCGGCTGGCGGCAAATTTCATCGAGGCCGATCCTTCGGAGCAACGCGAAGTGAGGCGGCCTCATGTTCCCTTATATCCGCCGCGAGCCGATCAAGTTGGCCTGCCAGACCGACAAACGTGCGGGCAATGTTTCTCAGCATGACCGCGCGCTCTTGCGAAACGTCATCTCGTTGCGCCAGCGACTTGTATCTGCTGGCGATATCTCGGCATTCCGAAGCGGTAAGCATGCCAGGACCTTCCCGAAGGCGGTCTACCTGTCACATTTAACACCGAGGGGCGCATGTCCATCCTTGCGTTGCCATCGAAATTCGAGCAACGACCTTCATCAGTACCCCGCCGGGGCTTCATCAATAACCCGTAGGGATCCTAGCCCAGTTGAAGTCCGGTCTGACATCGGCTCCGTGCTGGCCGCAGGCGCTGCAGACGAAGCGCGGCTCGACGTCGGACAGCCTCAGCTCGTCCGGCCATCGATCGGCGGTCAAGGCAACGTGATGCTCGCAATGACAATAGACGAGCACGCCGTGCACGCCCATCGAGCGCATGGTGCCGAAGGAGGTCTTCGTGGGTCGCATGCCGGCATAATCGCGCCGATACCGGCTGGAGTGAAGCCGCGACCTATTGTGGCTGTGCAGGCGGGCGACACCCACACGAAGGTCAAGCGCGAGCGGAGGTCAGTGCCTGCAGGTGACTCGCGACAATGTGATGCACTAAACAGTGCAATTCGAGAGCGCGTTCAGCGGATAGCAGGACTGAGATTCAGCGGATAGCAGACGGGTCTACGCCCGTTCTACCGATAGACGAATGAATGCACCAACTCGGTGCAATGCGCGCGGCACGTCGTTTGACCGAATGGAGTCGCGTGGCAGATGATCGGCATGTCGCTCGCGGAGCGGCGCGCGCCCGGCTCGACGTCCGGCCCTGACCTCAGTATGGGAGACGTCCCCATGACCACGATCGCAGCCGTCGCCCTAGGCGGCTTCAGCCCCCCGCACCGGTATTCGTTTGCTGGTTCTCTCCCTAACAAACCGTGACTCGCAACTGCCTGTCCCACGAGGAGACCGAGAACCTGAGGCGCATCGCCGCCGCGTGCTGATCGGCTCGTCGCGATCGAGAAAGGGCCGCTTCCGAGCGGCCCTTTGCTTTCACATTGAAGCTTGCGGATGATCCAGTGCCGCGGCACGTCGGTCAGCCGTGGCAAGGTGGTGCGCGCCGAGCCGATCGCCGCTCTATACGAGCAACGCAAGGTTCATCACGTCGGCGGCTTTCCAGTGCTCGAAGATCAGATGTGCGCGTTCACGAGCGACTTTGACCGTGCGCGCGTTGGCTACTCGCCGGATCGTGTCGACGCGCTGGTGTGGGCGCTGACCGAATTGAGCGGGCCGCAGCGCACGTCTAGTTCATGGGAACTGCGGATTTAGGTGGCTCTTGCTTCCTGACTAGGCTTTGCGGCGAGCTTTCGCCTTTCCGTCCGGGGTCTCTGCAGCGTCGTTGAACGGCTGTCGAGAATTGTCGCGGCCGCCCAGGTGCGGATCGACAACAATCCGGTATTGGTGAATTACGTTCCTATTCGACCCATCCGGCGAGGCGACAACAACACTATAGTCTCCGGGTTCTTCAAAAACGAGGCCGTTGAACTGAAAGCCAATGATCGCTCGCGGCCGAGTCCCTTGACGATTGTCCAGCGGTGCAAGTCTTCCCTCTGCGCCAATCACGATCCCTCCACTGGGAGCTTCGACCGTGAACCGATAGTCCGTGGTCTCCGCGGGAGTTTCGGCGATTACAGTGAAAACCAAAGAACTGAAAATCGCTGGCAAGGCGGGAACGACCATGTCCTCCGTATACAGTCCAGCGATCACCAGCTTGCCGGCGTGCTCAACAGTACCGTAGTCCGACACCAGAACGTAGCGAACGTTAAAAAGTGTCATTTCCGAGTTTCTGTGTACTTCGTATAAACCCCGTCCGTGTTGGCTTTTGTGGCACCTGTAACGTAGACCACTACGCCCGGCGGGCTGTCTTTCAACTTGAGCGGCACGACGTTCTGGCAATTCGACGGAGCAACATTTCTATTTCGCTTTCGCATATCCTCAACCGGCGTCGCGTCAAAAGATAAGCGGAATCCAAGCGCAGATGTAATTAAGACCAGGGTATCTAAGGTCACGCCATTGCTGCGACCTGAAAGGATGCGAGATACCTGCCCCTTGTCGCGATCAATGGCTTTTGCCAGCGATTTTATCGTCACACCGCTTTCGGACGCGCGCTTTTTGAATGCTCGTTTCATGGAAAGATACGCGCGCATGCGTCCGTCCGCCTTGAAGTCCGCCTGATCAGTCTGCGTCAGCTCTTTGAGTTCAAATGTCATCTTCAAACTCCTGCAGGAGGAGACTTCTGCCCGAAAGTAACGGGCTTTCACTCGGAAACAATGCTTTCCAGCGGGCTTTGGTCGCTGTGATCAGCGGCGCGAATCCGCGTGCAGCGAGATTCGATCGCTTGTCGAAGTTGAGTGCAACAAATTCACCCGTTCGCAGGAACCCGCCAAAGACGCGAGCTTGCGGAACGAACGTGATCCTAAATTCCCAAATGCCATCCCGCCCCTCAGACATAGCTTTGAGCATGTCGTCATCATCGAAATCATCTCCCGCCACGAACGCTGAGAAGAACGCACGGACTTGCGCATAATACCTACGCTCGTTGGCATCACTGCCCTGTTGGTTCATCCAATGTGCAACACTCGGGTGAACCCAAAGTCTTCGCAGGCAAGTATCATCTGGCCAAAGCGTCCGGTCATAATGAGCAAGCCTCCCCGCACGGTGCAGAGCTAATAGATGTGCTTCGGTTGACTTTTTTGTCAACTACCCTCCCCAAAAATAGTTGCTCGAATACAAATTGGTCATCGCTTCGGACACAATTTTCCGCAACCGGGGCGAGTGTGCAAGGCGCTCTGCCCGAAAACCAGCAGCAATTCACGGCTGGTTTTCGCGCGACTTTGTCGCGACCATGTCGCGTGTAGTCGCCGCACCCCTTGTTAAGCCATTGAAATTGCTTGTAGCGATTGCGACACGAAATGCGACATGAAAACGGCCCCTCTACGGGCCGAATTCGTAAATCTCTTGATAATTCAGTCGTTTATGTGCTGGCTGGGGAACCTGGATTCGAACCAAGACAAACAGAGTCAGAGTCTGTTGTGCTACCGTTACACCATTCCCCACCGAAGCGCTTGAAATCACTAAGCTTTCTTCGGAAGTCTTGCAAAATCAGGAACCGGTCTTGCAAAACCGTACATCGCGAGCGCCTCTTTAGAGGTGCATTCGTTCTCTGTCCACCCCTCTTTGCTCCCGATCCAAGGCAAATTCCTCGACCAGCGCGCCGGCAACTCGATACGCGCGCGGCGCCTGAGTTGTGGCGTGACTGGATCCGGCTCGGCCCGTCGCGAGAGGAACTCGGGCTATGAAGCCGGTCTGCCTCGAGCCCCGCTCGGCCGCGGTCCTGGCGCGCATGGTCGCCGCGGACCGGCCGGTATCAGCCATGGAGATCGGCCGCGACTCCGGGCTCTACCCGAACGGCACGTCGCAGACTTGGGCTGAGCTCGGCCTCTCCCTCGCCGGCCCCCTGCTCGAGCACCGCCTCGCCTTCAAGGCCGGCCGCCGACCGATCCAGTTCGACATCACGGAGCGCGGCCGCATCGCGATCGCGCTCTTCCGGATCATCGCCACCCGCCAATTCGAAACCGCCCAACGAAAGGAGGTTGTGTCGTCATGACCACGCTCGAGACCATCATGACCACCGTCTATGTGATCGGTACCGCCGTCTTGGTGCTCACGGTTGCCGGCGTCGGCCTCATATGCATCACGCAGCCCACCTCGGGGGAGGGTTGATCATGCTGCGCCTCATCGCTGGCCTGCTTGTCCTCCTCATCTTCCTGGTCATCCAAAACGCCCCAGCCGGCGGCCCGTCGAACCGGCGAGATCTCCCTCCTTACATAGCCGAGCGCATGAGAAAGACGTTCAGAAATGCGTACCGAAAGATGCTCGGCGCAATAGTCATCGTGGTTGCCTTCGTTTGGCTGATGGGAGGTCTGGCATGAGTGAACAGCAGCGGTCCACCCTTGCCCAGGAACCAACTATCAGGCTGGCGATCAGCGAACCGTCAGAACGCCATCTTGGGCCGATCCTCGTTTCTGACCAGGATCAAAACGACATCGCGGAATTCTTCCACAACGAGCACGCTACGGTGGGGCAGAGCTATGAGACAGCCCTGTCACTGGCGAAGCAACTCGTCGGCGCCACTGAGGCGGTTGTCTCGATCAAACCCATGGCGCTGTCAGACGGCCGCACCGACTATTTCGTCTCGATCAAAGTCGGCGATCGCGAAGTGACGCCCCACGTCTTCCGCGAGGAATACAAGTCGGCCTATCACGTCGCGCTGTACAATTGGCTGCTCAATGGCATCGGCGAAGAGCCCGACGTCGTCGAGTTCGGGCCTGAGGACTGGCCGGCATTGCCATGTAGGCCGGACGGAACGCCAACTGACGCGCAGCTAATCATCGATCAGAACCGCATCATCCAGCAGCTCCGCACTCAGGTCGAGAATGCGGCCGCACGAGACGTCTTGGCGCAGCGTCGCCGCCAGATGGAAAAGGAAGGCTGGAGCCTGGAGCACGACGACAGCCACATCAGCGCTGAGATGGCGATGGCCGCTGCCGTCTACGCCCTGACATCATTCCTTGACACCGAGCACTCTCGCCACATGGCTTTCACGCGCTACTGGCCCTGGGATCGAAGCTGGTTCAAGCCGGCCGGAGGTCGCCGCGATCTGGTGCGCGCTGGAGCGCTGATCCTCGCCGAAATCGAGCGAGTGGACCGCAGGGCCGCACTCTCATCGACGGAGAGCGCGCCCAAATGACCGCAGCCCTCGTGATCTCAATCGCCGGTGCACTACTTTTGTCAGCATCACTACGTTGGGCTTATCGCCTCGGGTTCAAGCGTGGTCGTGAGAACGGCCGCGACCAGGCCTTGACGATGTTCGATTGCACTTTTGCGGTCGGGCCGCCCGCACGATGCGAGCATGCCGCCTCGGCCGGCCCGTCGGACCCAATCCGCACCGAACCAACAATGCCGCCGGAACAGGAGGCGCTGATACGCGCTGAGGCCGACATCAAAGCCGCGATAGCCTACGTCGAAGCTCGCGAAAATCAGCCAGCACTCGGCCTGCGACAGACGCTCGAGAAAATCCAACGAGTGCTGGCAGCGAAGCCTGCATCGTCGAGCCTGGAGCTCGGCAAATGATAATCCTGGCTGTCTTTGGTCCCTCCCCGCAGGCCGTGCAGATCTTGGAGATGATCTCGCTCTACTACAGCGTCGGCATGCCGGCACTGTTCGTGATCGGTCTCGGCTGTTGGATAGCGGGCAGATGAGCGAGTCCATCATCACCGACTTCGCGTCGATCGGCAGCCACCTGCGGGAGATCGAGGGCGAGCCGCCGGCGCCGACCTGCAAGGCCTGCGAAGATGGCGGCTGGGAAATGTACGGCACCGGCCACATGGACCCGCACTTCCGCGAGTGCTCGGTCTGCGGCAACCCGAAAGGACTTCCATGCCCGTGAACGATGACTTCCCATTTCGGGGGACGAGCACCGTGTTCAGAGCATTTCCTGAAACCGAGGGGCTCACGATCGACAAGGTGCTGAACGCCGCCAAGCTTGTGAAGGCGGCGCCGGCGCTGCCGCAATTCGTCGTGGCACCGAACGCGCTCAAGGACACAGAAGAGCGCCTCTTCCCGGAATCGCGCAACCGATCGCGCCGGATCCACAAAAAGCTGGTGAAGAGATTCGGCGGCGAGTTTCGGAAGGTGCCGTGCATCGTCCAGGTCGGCGATACCTATTACGTGCATCCCGAGGTCCAGGCCGAGCTCGACCGACATCTCAAGCGCCGGAGTGAGAGCGACATGGAGCGCGCGATTATGGGCGGCCCGCTCGCGAAGGGATTGTCGGAACTACGGAGATGGTGACGCCGCGACAGTTCGAGGATCTCACCGGCCGTCGGTATGGCCAATGGGTGGTTGAAGAGCGCGACCTCGGGCCGAAGCGCATCGCCTACTTCTGCGTTTGCGACTGTGGCAATCGACGATCGGTGAAAGCAGACAAACTGAAAAGTGGCGAGTCGCTATCATGCGGCCACGCACCAAACCAGTCCAAGGTAACCCATGGCAAATCGCGCCGTGGTGCAGTGAGCAAAATGTACAAGGTCTGGTCCAACATGATCCAGCGCTGCACCAATTCGAACCACAATAGCTATCACCACTATGGTGGACGCGGAATCCAGGTCTGCGAGGAGTGGCTGAAGTCGTTTGAGGCGTTTGAAACGTACATAGGGCCTCGACCGACACCGCAACATTCAATCGATAGATACCCGGACAACAACGGCAATTATGCCCCCGGGAATGTCAGATGGGCGACCAAATCTGAGCAACGACGCAACCAGCGAAAGATCGCCGCATGAACTTCGCCCCGGTCAGCACCCTCGCCGAGCTCGAGACGCTCGACCAGGAGCAGATCATCGAGGGCCATCGCTCGGCCGAACGTGGCGATCCGGAGCCGGGCCCGAACCGCGGCCGCTCGTTCTGGCACGGCTGGAGAAACAGAATGATGGAACCTGAATCCGCACTCCAGCGGGGTATTGAACAGACGCGCAGGACTCGTGACTTCCCCTGGACTCATGTTTCGCACCATTTCACGCGCTGGTCGTTCGCAAGCTGGTGGCAGATGCCTTCGCGGTCATTGGTGGTGGCATGGTCACCGAGGACATGCCCTCCCAGCTGGAGCGACTGCGCCGCCTTCACGGTTTCCTGGAGCCGCTTGAGGCCCGCGAGCCCTTCGGAGGAATAGGCGTGATAGAGCCCGTTGCAGAACTCGTCCAACAGCGTGTCGAAGAAGGTTTGATCGGCCATCTGGTCGCGCGCCAGCTCCTTCAGGCCTTCAGCGCTGTAGAAGGTGAGCCGCGACCGCTCGAAAAGAGCGCGCATCTTCGGCTGTTCAGCGAAGTCAGTTACGGCCGCGACCGGAATACCCAGATGCTCCGCGATCACGGCGAACAGCTGCTCGATGTATCCGCTTTCCTGCGCATGCATTTCCGAGGGCGGCTTGGGTGGCGGTGGGCGATCGATCAGCGGCGCGCCGAACACCACCAGATGAAACGGCGTCTGCTTGTGCTCCGCGATAAGCTCCAGCGGCTGCTTGGCCTGAAATATGGAGAAATCAAACGCGTCGATATGCGCTTTCAGTTCGGGAGAGAGGTCGATGACGCTCTTGGCCGTGATCTTCTTTGCGCAGTGCTTGTCCCAGCCGGCGATGACCTCAGCCTTTAGCTTTGCGGGATCATCAAGCAAATCCTGCAAGGTACCCGCAACGCCTTGGTGGGTGACGAACCAATATTCTTCGGGCGACGTAAAATCACCCTTGAAGCTGAAGTACAGGACCTTGCCGATCTCCTCGATCGCAACGGCTTTGGAAAGAGCATCCGCATAGTGCTTGCACTGGTACAGGCGCCAACGCCGCGGCTTCACATCCGGGGGATCGCGCCACACGATGATGTCGCGTCCTTTGTCTCCCGCTCCGCCGCGCTGCTGGACCTGATAAACGTGGGGAACGTGCTTTGCCAGGTAACCCGTGGCCCATTCCAGCGTGAAGCGTTCGAACTGTTTGTCGCTGAAATTCTTGAGACGGTCGATGGGGTCGACGGGAAGCCCAGCGCCTACCCCGAGCAGGCGCGCGTTCGCATTCGGCCATGGCGTCGGTGCCGCAAGCTCCTCAACTTCCAAACCATCCGTCTGTAACTGCCCGGCCCCCAAAGTCGCCTCATCACTCACCACCTATGGCTGTGGTGCTTGTGACCCTATCATGGCCTCCTGTTGCGCTTCCAGCGGAATTCGGCGCCATACCCCAGCCGCAGAAACTCGGACGCCCCGTAAGAAGCAGTTCTCAGCGAAGGACGCCAGCAAACGATCCACGATGCAGCTTGCAAGCCGACGCTCCACGGGCCTGCTCAGGGTCAACAGCGGACCCAGGTGCCCAGTTTTGTTCTGGAGGGGTGGAAAATTGGCGCGCTCGACAGGACTCGAACCTGCATAGGGCGGAGTAGAAATCCGCTGACCATCCATTGGACCACGAGCGCGTGCAAAAGATCTGAAAAATAATCTTCGATTTTGGCGTTGGAGTTCCAGGGCGGATTCGAACCGCCGTGCACGGTTTTGCAGACCGGCCGATAACCACTCTTGGCACTTGGAACGAATTGGCAGGGGATGACGGATTTGAACCGCCGATGCCTGGGTCAGAGCCAGGTGCTTTGGGCCTCTAAGCTAATCCTCGACGAAAGATTGAGGCGCTCCAGCGCTGCCGCGCGCGGCGTTCTCTCCAGTATGCGGGCGAACCACTTCGCGAAATGGCGCGCCGCTTAGTAGCGGCCAGTACGCGATATGATGTCGTCTAGAATGGCGAACAGCGGTGCGGGCCATACGACGCCTTGCCTCGATGCGTCGTTTGCGCGTTCGCGAACGTAGTAAGCGCTGATTGGCCCATCTGATCGTTGCTCGTTGTAAAGCGTCGTCATAGTCGCCAGAAGGTCCCTTACTCGTCGACGTGCTTTAGCTTGATTGAACCAGAGGTATGGCAGCGCCAAGGTGCTCGTCGCGACGAAGAACAGGAAAAGGGACAGACATATGCCGGCGATCCACGCTGCCGCGCCCTCGCTGATGATCGTGCCTGAGCTTAACCCGAAACCCAAAACCGCAATTCCGCCGAAGACTATGCCGCTGGTGAATTGCCCGCGCAGATACCCAAGCAAAACATGGGTCTGCTTCATCGGAGACCGAGCCGGAAATAATCCGAAGGTTTTTTCATTGAGCATTTCGTCGCCAAAGGCATACGTCTCAGCGGCGATCAAGCCGCGGACGAGAACACGATCCATCGCCTGTGACCGATAAGGCAAAGCAAGGTAGTCACCGACTACGCATTCGAGCGACATCCGGTCAATGCGGGGAACCTTGTCGGCCTTGATCAGGTCGATTGGATTGCCGTGGTCTAAGAAATTCGGCGACCGATTGGACGGATCATTGATGAACGCGTATCGAAGCGCGCCGACAATCGACAAACCATCGCGGAGCACGTCGTCTTCGAAATGATGCGGCTCGATGTTGTTAGCCAATGCATATTCGAGTGCCGCTTGGATCATCCAGCGAAGAAGATCGCCGTATTGCCCACCATAAGTCCGCTGTGCCTGATCTGCGCCAAGCAGCGCGGAAATCTCGTTCTGCACCGCAACGTGACAAATTTCCTCAAACTGCGCTCGCAGTGCCCACCCGTTGCTGGCCGCATGATAATCCGCGTCCATCGAAAATGCCCCCGAAAACCTCCTTATACCACAAGTTTATTCGCCGCCTACCAGATCCCCCCGCGTTGTGGATACCGCAGACCGATTGAACGCGACCAGGAGTTTGGTCAGCGCGGGTGGATTCGAACCACCGATCCCCTGCTTCCAAGGCAGGTAGGGACGACCGGGCTCCCCTACACGCTGATGATTGGTGCCCGCCCGAGGATTCGAACCTCGACATGACCCAGCTTCGTAAACTGGCGCTCTATCCATTGAGCTAGGTGGGCAATCGGTGCTGCCAGCCGGATTCGAACCGGCGTCATCCCGGCTGAGAACCGGGCATCCTGGCCGCTAGACGATGGCAGCATGTCGATTTCTGCGCCCTACCCGGCGGTCGAAAAAATCGACATCGCTTCCGGTTCGTCAGCCTAAGTCAGGCGCCGGCAACGGAAGTGTGTTGGCTGACGAGGCGGGATTCGAACCTGCGCTGGGCGCATTAACAGTGCGCTGCGTTGCCGCTTCGCCACTCGCCAATAGATGCAGGTCCTGCACAAATCGGCAGGGCGGCCGCAAATGTGCAGGTCATGCAGGTGATGATGGTGGAGCGCCTCGGTATCGAACCGAACTCAGCTTGCTTGCAAAGCATGCCCGCGGACCCAGCGCGCGCCCCGAATGAGAATTGCCCTCTCGACTCCAACTGCCTGGACGGATAGCTTCCGCGCCCCTTAAATCTCGGAGTGCCGGAATGGGAACTGACCGTGACGAAATCGAAGCCGGCCCGTGCCTCTGTGGAAATGGCCTGATCCGTGTCGATCGTTGCTCACCCGACCATCCGTGGGGCGGTGGCTACTGGAATGAGGCTCGCATCGATTGCGCCGAGTGCTCCCAGAGCTACGCGGTGGCGTACAACGAAAAGAACGAACCACGGCTGGTCAAGCAATCCGACGTCGAAGCTCAAAAGGCGCTGGAGAAAAAATGGCACGACAAGATCCGGGAAATCGAGGCCAGCGCGGAATTTCAGAACCTAAAGTCCATCCTCGATAAGGCGGTCTCGGCCTGCAAGACCAAAAAGGACCAGCATCGTCTCCTCACGAGTGCTGGCATCACCAGCGGGTCATACCAGACCTATCTCAAAAACCCTCACTATCGGTTCACCGGCCTGGATGCGCTAAAAGCGGCAGCCACGCTCAGCGTCAAAAGCCCCAACCTGGAGAAGATGGCGGCTGAGCTCGAAACCGCGCGCGCGGCCATGAGAGTCGATATCCCGACGGTCAAGACGGGCATGAAGAACCTCGAATGACTGGTGCCCGGGGTCCGTTTCGAACGGACTCCTTCGGTTTTTCAAACAGCCGCAATGACCACATCTGCCACCCGGGCGAAATTGGTGCGGACACCGGGGGTCGAACCCGGGCTGTGAGAGTGGCACTCTCACCGACTACCGTAGTCTTTTGTCCGCGAATTCTGGTGCGCAGAGACGGAGTCGAACCGCCACAGGTTTAACCGGGGCGTTTACAGCGCCTTGGGCTCGCCAATTGCCACTGTGTCTGCGCGAAGAGCCGTCAGGGCCGGATCACGACGGCGCCGAAGAAGTATCCGACGGCGAGCGTAACCAGGACGCCGACAATGCTCCACCCCGTGAGAGGCGCCGATCCGATGAAGAACACGGCGTAGAGGATCGCGAAAGCGATGGCGCCGAGGACACCCATCAGTCTTCAATTCCCGCGGCAGGATCCTTGAAAAGAACGGCACGGACGGCGCAGTCCTTCGCCTCGAGGAGCTTTCGCGTCGCCGTGGTGCTTTCGGGATTGCGCGGCAGTTCGACGCACATTTTCTGCGCCATGTCGCCGAACGGCTTGCTCACTGCCTTGAGATGCGGCGGGAGGTGCTCGTAGGCGAAGAACTGAAGCAGTGCATCCATGGCGATCGCCTCAAGAGTTGGTTGCGGGAGACGGATTCGAACCGCCGTTCTGCTGGTTATGAGCCAACCGAGATAGGCCTCTTCTCTATCCCGCAAATGGTGCCGAGGCTTCCAACTCCTCAGCCTTGTCCCGAGTACATCCGTCGTGGACAGAACTCTTGCTGATCGCGCGTACGTCGCAATTGTGGGGTCAGCGTGATGAAATGGCGGAGAGCCGAGGAGTCGACCCCCCAACCCGAAGGAGCGACGGTTTTCAAGACCGCTGGCAGACCATCCCGCCTGGACTCTCCAATTTCGTGGCCTGGCCGGCAGGGGTCGAACCTGCATGCCTTTCCCTTCGGAGGGGAATGCTCATCCATTGAGCTACGGCCAGATCTAGGCCGGCGGCCATTGCAACAGCCGCCGGCCACATAGTCAGTGCTCGAGCTCGGAATCCCAATAGAGGAAATCGAGCCAGGTCTCATGCATGAAGTTCGGCGGGAATAGCCGCTGGGCCGCCAGCAGATCGTGCTGGACCGGGTCGTACGGCGCCCGGAGCGGCTTCATGCGGAAGCGGTCCTTGCGAGTGTTGCAGGGGCTGCAAGCCGCGACGATGTTGCCCCAGCAGGTCTGGCCGCCGTCGGCGCGTGGGATGACGTGGTCGAACGTCAACTCGCCGCGGACGAACTGCTCGCCGCAATACTGGCAACGGAAGCGATCGCGCAGGAAGACATTGAACCGGGTGAAGGCGACCCGTGCCGGCGGCCGCACATACTCGCGCAGCGCGATGACCGACGGCAGCCGCATCACCGTTGTCGGGCTTCGGACAACCCGGTCGTACTCGGCGACGACAACGTGAGACCCCTTCACGACTGCTCGCACCGCATCTTCCCAGTTGAACAGGGAGAGCGGAAAGTACGAAAGCGGCTGGAAATCCGCGTTGAGCACCAACGCGGGATTGGCGCCAAACATCGTCGTTACTCCTACGTTGGTGTTTGCGTTGGTAGTCCTGGGGTGGATCGAACACCCTCATCTGGCCCTTATGAGCGGCCGGCCTTCCCATCTGGCTCCAGGACCGTCATCGTAGGCGCACCGCGCTGTCGGGCGCTCGCTCCGGTTTCAGCCGCCTCTCGGCGGCCTGGTCTCAACCGGTGGCTTACCTCCCCGCTCAGGCGATGCGCCCGCGATGACGGCTCATATTAGTCGGCGTGGCGCGATTTGAACCTGCGGCCCCCTGCTCCCCGAAAGCAGTGCTCTGGCCACACTCTGAAGGGAGCTATTTTAGTTGCCTGGCCAAGGGGCGACCTATGGCCAAAATGTTGGAAGATAGTCCAGCAAAGCCGCTAGATGATTTCCACGCCAGGATCGTTTCCGGGTACAACGAAATCCGGGTTTGCAGGTGACGGAGAAATACCGCGCTCAACGATGCCGGTGGCTATCAGCCACTCGTTTGCATGGCCGCTTGCAATGATCACAAGCGCATCCTGGTTGGGAAGCGCCTGCAGCCTAGCTATAAACTCCCGAACGGTCATTGCGATCTCCACTTGCGACAGGTCCTCAGAACCTCGTCGAAAGAAGCGTCGCCTCGATTCCATGTAATCGACCACACACCATCGTTCACCTAAATAAATGTTTAGGCTGCAAGTCGTCTATTGAGCGGTAGAGGCAGATCATCCCCGCTTGGTGCCCCGTTCCGCCTCTTGCGCAAGCTTCAGCCAATCCCCGGCAAGTTGTAGCCACGCTTCCTTGTCCAGAGGGCTATCAGCCTTCTCCGCCAGCTCTCGGCACTCCTGAGCTTCCCTGCGGTACCGCTCTGCATCGGCCTGGGACAATGGCGTCATCGGCGGTTCCCCTCAAACTCATCTACATGAGGTGCGGCGCAGGTGGTCGGTAATGGAGACAGCAGCACCGGGCCATCCCGCGGAACCCGCTTTGCGATTTGTGGTTCATAATTCGACCGATCCGCACCACCTGTGTATTGCCAAAAAGCCGCATACGCCGCCGTAGATCTTGATTTCGTGCATCGCTTCGGCTTCCGGTAGCGCTCGCGACGCTTCCAGTGCCTCCGCTTTCATTGCCTCTACCGCATTCGCTCCGCCCAGAGCGTCACCTTGTGAATGGCGCCCATGACGAGGATCGAACTCGCCTTCCCGGATCGACAGTCCGGTCCCTTCTCCAGATGGGGACATGGGCAATTTGGTGCGCTCGGCCGGAGTCGAACCGGCGTGGTCTCCCGTCAGCCTCTCAGACTGATGCGTCTACCGAATTCCGCCACAAGCGCGTGGGCAAATGCGAGATGCTCGAAAGCCCCCGCTGTGATCACTGCGAAGAAGAGTTCGCGCCGGAAGAGTTGGTCATTCTTGCGCCGCCAGCCGGCAACGGCGAACTGATCTGCGGACGATGCATCGAAATCATGCTGCGGCGGGCCATCGCAAAACTCCCTCGCGATAATTGATGGAGGACCTGGTCGGACTCGAACCGACGATGGCTTGCGCCGACGGATTAAGAATCCGCTCCCTTAGCCGCTGGGGGCACAGGTCCGTGATGGTGGACGTGGTGGGACTCACACCCACGATGCGGCGCCGGCGGCGCCAACAGGATTAAAAGTCCTGGCCGATCGTTGCTCCGGTCACACGTCCAGAGGGACGGTTGCGGCGGCGAGCCGCGCCGGTTTCGCTGTCGTCAGCATGTCGAAGGCTCCGAGTTAATGGCCGAAAGGTCTAAGTCGGGAGCCAAAAGCTCCTATGATGGTCCTTCCTCGAGGATCCGCCCCTCGCACCTCACGCTTATCAAGCGCGCGCTCTGTCTCACCGAGCTAAGGAAGGAAATTCGTGGTGCGTCCGGACCGATTCCTTGCAGGTTGGATTGGTGCCCGCAGCAGGGCTTGAGTCTGCGCGCGTCCCCTTACGACGGGGCTGCTCTCCATCTGAGCTATGGGGGCATGGTGCCGGCGGAGAGGATCGAACTCCCGACCTCTGCTTTACAAAAGCATTGCTCTACCGCTGAGCTACGCCGGCGGATGACCGGGATTATCCCGGCCGAAAGAAACTAATCACGGACGGCGCGCAGCGAAGCCGCTTTTGCCCGCTCGGTCCCGCCGGTCGTCCCCGCTTTCGCAGGGGCCGGCACTGGTTGCCGAGAAACTCAGAAAACTCAAAAATTACGCACTTCTGCTCATCCGCTCCGGCTCGGCGCGGTTGAGGTAGTCGAGATAGATCTGACGGGCCTCGGCCTCGGAGATGCCTCGGCGCGCCACAACGGTGCGGACGAAGGCGATCGCTACCGGGGACGAAAACGTCCGGTCGCGGTTCTCGAGTCTGGTCTTGGTGGTGCTGTTGCGGGCCATCGCCCTCTCCGCCTATTTGGCGGAGGGTGAATTCCCGCCGCCGGTTACGCTCTTGCTATGGATGTCCCGAGATTTTCGGGCTTCGTCAGATAGCTCGGACCTTGTCCCGTCACGGACATGCGCGACCAATCACACGTCCGGATAAACGGCAGTGCGGTGGCGGCTTTCGCGACGATATGTGAGCGTAAGCTCAACATGGGTTGGTCCTCAGAGCGCCGACGCAAAATGCTCGGCGGTTTCAATGGGGCGGCGTTATGCGCAGCAATTTCCGAATCCGTCAAGAGCCGGCGAGCGGAAAAGTTTCGACGACCTCCGCGAGTGGCGTACGGAATGCGGTGTCGAACGCCTGCTAACCGCTACAAGATATTGAAGATTCGACTCCGGCCGATCGCCGGCATAAATCGCATCAAATGGAGCCCCCTCTCACCCGCAAGCTGCACGACAACCCGCACCTCAAGGGCTGGGACGTCTACTTCGGCGACGTCAGGATCGGCCACATCGGCCAGCGCGCCGGCGTGCCGGTTAACGTCGAGCAATGGGGCTGGAGCTGCGGCTTCTATCCCGGCATGGAGCCAGGTGCGAAGCGGTCCGGCACGGCCGGGACATTCGAAGCTGCGCGCGAAGCCTTCGAGACAACATGGTCCGAGATGCTGCCGACCATCTCTGAGAGTGCCCTCGCCGAATGGCGACACGATCGCGACTGGCGCGCGGCGATGGCCGCCAAGCGGGCCCGTGGCGACAAGCTCGACAGCGACGTACAGAACACGCTCATGCGCTGCATCTGCGGCACCGTGTTCGACAGCTGGAAGCCCGTCGAGAGCTATCCGCATCGCCAGCACATCTACGCCGCACAGGCAGCAAGAAAGGTCCGCTAGTGAAACATGTCGAAGCCCGCCCCTACGCCGATACCGAAGCCGCGGCGCGCAAGCTGGTCGAGCTGGCGGCCGGCATCGAGCCCGTCCAGGACGGCCGCATTCACATCGAGAAAATCAACTATCCGTTCTTGTCCAAGCTGAAAGCCACGGGCCCCGAGTTCGGCGCCGGGCTTCGGTATGCGGTTGAGCACGGCTGGCTCGAGCTGCACGAAAGCGGGACCTATGTGCGCATGCCGGCTAGGAGCGACTGACGACCCCCGATGCAAAGTTCGAAGAGGCGCGCCGGCGAACGTGTCACCGATCGCCGAGGACTCATACGGTTAGGAACGCCCGGCAACCGTCGGCGTTTGTCCCGCGCCCGCAGGAGCCTTCCGGCTTCCTGCCGGGCGGCTTGTGAGGACTTGCCGCAGCCCGCCAGAAGACCCCTCTCCGGCGCGGGGGCTTTTTGCCGAACAACTACTCCTGGTCTTGGCGGGAACAGTTCCTGAGCCTTGCGGCCGAGGAAGGTGTCTGGCTTCGGGAGCTTCAACGTCTCAAGGCTTTCCCGATGAACCGCCAGATAGTGCTCGTAGAACTGCGCGAACCGCGCGCGATCCTCGCGAAAAGGCTGGTAGACTTTGGGGATCGCTCCGTAGTCATGGCGTCCAGTGTACGTCCCAAAAATCGAACAGAACACCCGCGAACTTAACCCATGATGCTGCGGGTCAGATCTGGGCAGCGCTAAGGTTGTTGCCATGCTCGAAAGGGCAGTTGCGTCGCCTTTCACCCCAGCCTGCCGTTCAAGCCCACTCACGGCGCGCTGGGACTTTTTTGCATGATTTTTTGGAACGGCTCGCTGCTTTAAGCGTCACGCCTCAAATGCCGAGACGTGCCCATGCTGCAAGATCAGATCAAAACCCGGCCGCGCTGCCCCAAGTGCAATAAACCAGCTCGCCTCATTGACCGGGTGTGGCGCATGCAAACTCGAAGCTACGTCCGCGTCTACAAGTGCGACTGCGGGGAACTGATTTGGGACGACTGATGGAACCCGCCTCTTTAACCTAAGTTATTCTCCCAGAGCTGCGTCCCTGGGAGAGGCTAGTGTTGCCCCGCGATCAGGAATGGCTGGCTAAGTACCTCGCTGCGAGGCTTGAGCGGCAGCGCCTTGAATACGAGGTGATGCAGGACATGCTCCGCCGCTCGCAGGATGCTCTTGCAAGGTCTTCTTGCAAGGTCTTACGCGGCGCTCGCACTACCGGTCCCGGTCGTCTGGCATCCCGAGCCGCCAAAAGAGCGGCGCGTTAACCTATGCAGTGGAGCTGATCGCTCCGAGGCTTCAAGTACGACCGGCTTCTCCCACAGGCCGCCGCGATCATCCGGCTCGGTACTGTTAGTCCGGTCTAAAGGTCCGGCGTCGTAATTGGATTCGCAATTTCTGAACCTTGATGTAAGTTGTTCCCCGCCGGCGTGCTCTTGCAACCGGGGGATAGCAATGCCGATCAGACGCTTGCTCAGGGACAGCAAGCTGACGCCTCAAGAGATCGACAGACTTGATGAGGCGTACGCTTTCGCGCTGCGCTCGCTCGATCTGGTCGATCGCAACGACCCACTGACAGAGATTGTTGCGCGCAAGATCATCGAGATCGGCGCAAGCGTTCACGATCCGGCCGAGATCGCGAAAACAGCACTCAAGGAGCTGCGCATGGCCTAGAGGGTTACTCGGTTGCAGACCCTCCCGCGCGGACAGTTGTGGTCGACGATTTAGGAACGCCCTGCCGTTATCGACGTTTCTGTTGCGCTCGGCGGGAGCTTGCCCCCTGCCTCCTGTCGGGCTTGTTCGGCTGCCCCAGCGCTTTGTCCCCCCTTGGTGCTGGGGCATTTCTTTTGCCGGAAGGCCCAAGGCACCGCGCAACCCCGCCGAGGAACCTATGGCCGGTTGCCAAGTTCTCCCGTGCCCCGCGAGGGGCTGTTAGGACAGACTCTGCCCCAGCGATGCCGTTTGGCTCCAGGGCGCTGGGGCTTTTTTCCATTTAGGAACATCCTGCTGCCGTCGGCGTTTTTTTGCGCTCGGCAGGACAATGTCTGGACCCTTGCCTCCTGCCGGGTAGGCACGCCGTCACTGCCCTGGCACCGTTCTGCTTTCATCCCGCTGCGGCGCTGGGGCTTTTTTGGCGGAACAACGCGTCCGCCAAGATCGCAGCCTCAGGCACACTCGCTGAACTTAAACTAATGATGTTGCAAGGTCTGAGATCCTGCGCCAACTGAGGCGGCCTTACTGTATTCGCCGGTCGACCTCGAATAGGAATTTGACTTGGAGCACTAGCACTACTTTGGCAGAACTTGTTTGTGCAGCGACTTTTCAAGGATTTGTCTTCTGCAGTACGGGCACCGCTGAGCCCGCGGCCGCAGGATGAGA
>NZ_LGHL01000451.1 GCF_001908205.1 Bradyrhizobium sp. NAS80.1 | reverse complement strand
CGCCTCCGTCCTTGCTCATCAGATATCGAACGGCCGGAACTGCCTGCTGATTCGGCGCTGCTCCCGTGTAGAAAATGTTGCGCGAGCTTTCTTCTCCCTCGTATTGCACCGGGTAGAAGAGGAGCCCGTTGAGCTGTTCGAAGATCGGCAGAACCGATTTGCGGGATGCAGAGGTCCAGCAGCCGAAAACGACCGCAACCTTGTCCCTTGTGAGCAATTCCCGGGCTTTTTCAGCAAAGACATCCCGATCGGACGCCGGATCAACGACGATTGGTTCCAGTTTCCGTCCGAGAAGGCCTCCTTTCTTGTTTTGGTCCGCAATTAGCATGAGGACAGTATCCTTAAGTACCGATTCGCTGATTGCCATGGTGCCAGACAGAGAATGCAGAATGCCGATCTTGATGGCATCTTGGTCCGCGCGAACCGCTGGAAGGACGAGCGCGAGTTGCAAAACGAACAATCTCAGCATGATATCTCGAAGGACCGAAGCTGACTTCATGCCGGTGCCCCGATGAGTTCGTAAATTCGGGTTGCCTTGGTCATGCCCTTGACAATGACGGACCCGATCTCTTTGAACCGGAAGCAATCCTGGACCCGAAGGTACACGTCCTCACTGGCGAGAATGGCGGTGCCATATTCCTTGTTGAGGCCTTCAAGACGGGACGCCAAGTTTGTTGTGCTGCCAAGCGCTGTGTAATTCATCCGTTCGGCCGAGCCGAGATTGCCGACCACGGCCTCGCCAACATGAATGCCGAACCGCGTGAAAAACGA
>NZ_LGHL01000052.1 GCF_001908205.1 Bradyrhizobium sp. NAS80.1 | reverse complement strand
GAATAAGTTATTCGTCCACTTCCCTCTTACCGCCCGAACTCGCAAGCGCGCTCAACTTAAAGCACGAAATGAAGAATGTAATTCTCGCCGCGTTTCGATCTTTCGTGTTTCTACACAGCCAGGGTCATTTTCGACGGATTCATCAGGGATTGTCGGCAGGTTGATGTCCGCTTCTGCCCGTAAGCGCCGAACCGCGACCTAGCCAAAAGCGTTGCGTTTGGCCGGACTCCCGTGATCCAAAGTTCCAAGCTGGGGGCTCGAATCGTGCGCTACGAACTCACCGGTTATGATGGACGCCATAAGGCCGATGCTGCCGAACAAGCCGCGCGTTGCTCGGGTGAACGACCGACGTGTCCTCAATGCCATCTTCTGAGTCCTCCGATCAGAAGCATCCTGGCGTGATCTGCCGGCGGCGTTTGACCCATACACCACTTGCTAAAACCGGCTCGTCCGCTGAAGGCGGGCTGGTGCATCGGCGGCCAACCGCTAAAATGGGATCTCTTCGCGCTCGGCGTCACCGAAGGTCATGCTGGGACCATCGAACGCAATCTGTTTCCACGTCTCGCCAACACCGCTCCGAGCCTTGAAGGCTGCGAACTCGGCCTTGTCGGTCCAGATTTCCATGTTCCTGCGCCAAGCATCGAACGGCTCCCGCAACTGCGGCTTCTGATCACTCGGCTCCTCCGGCTTGTTTTCGCGCAACCAGACTTTGGGGATGACGAGGCCGAGCACGACGTCGGCGTTCTCGATCACAAGACCGCCGCCGTAGATATCGCCGGACCGATAGTGCCAGCTCGCCGCCTTCTGGCCGTCGCGCGTGATCTGCGCCAACTGCCAAATCACGACGTCAAGCTCCTTCGCCAATGCCTTAAACGCCGCGGTCGCATGCTCAATCGTGCGGACGATGTTCCAATGCTCCTTCTCCGGCTGGATCAGCTTGAGGTGATCGATGCCGATTTGCTTGACGCCGTAGCGGCGGACAGCGATGCGGCATCCCTTCTCGATCTGTGAAGTCGTGAGCCGGCTGCGGTCCTGGACATAGATCGGCATAGCGTCGAGCCGATCGCGTGCCGTCATGAGATCCTGGAACTCCTTTTGGCTCATCTCACCGGTGATCTGTTTCCTGACGGAGACTCCGGTCATCGCGGCGAGATCCCGGTACCCAACCTGCTTTGTCGACATCTCGAGGCTGAGCAGAAGAGAGGGATAGACGCTGGACGGGTCGAGCGACGGCCCGGCGTTAGCGCGCATGATCTGCGACATCAGCGCGGATTTGCCATGCCCGGACGGTGCCGCCAGGATGATAGCCGTCCCGCCGACCTGAGGACCGATCACTTGGTCAATCTGGGGGATCTTCGTCAGGACACCAACCGTCTTCTTGCCTTGGTGCTGATAGGCTTCCGAAGCGCTCGCTATCGCATTGCGCGCGGCTTCGCCGACCTTCACGGGATGCTTTGCCCGATCCTGGTCGTCAATCTTTCGGAACAGCTCCTCGACTGACGTACGCCGGTCCTCATATCCCTTGCTCTGATCCGACGCGCGCCGGCCGAGCTCGATGCCCATCCGCTCGCGCCAAGCCATGACGACGTCGTCGACGAAGTCGAGCGCGCTGCTGACGTCGGAGGCCTTCTCGATCAGGATCTGGAGCACCGCTTCGACCGCGCCGACGCCCTCGAACTCCTGGGGCAGTTTCGACTCCAGCAGGCTCAGCGCCGGGCCGCCGGCGGTCTCGCAGCATTCCGCGACCGCGGCGAAGATGGCGCGGTGGTGCGGAACGACGAAATGCTCGGCCGACACATAGTCGGACACCTGCCAGTAGGCCTCCGCCGACCCGATGATCTTGCCGATAATGGCCTCTTCGGCGCGGATATTGCGCAGCGCGCGCGGTGTCGTTTCTTGGTTCGTCAAGCGCGCTCCTCCAAGCGCTTCCGCGCGTTCCAGATGTCGAGATAATCGGTTCGGATGCGGGGCTCCGGTTGGCTGTCGTGGCGGATCCCGATCGCCACCATGCGTTCACGCAGCCTGCGCACGGCGGCCCGCCCTGGCGGCTCGGCCAGCACCAGGTCGTTGTTCTGCTTGCGCCACGGCCGGTCGCCGTCGGGGAAACTGGTGATGTGCTCGACACCGAGCGGCACCTCGAACCCGCCGACACCGCTGGTGCTGAGCCCGGCCCACACCGGATAGCGGTATTTGACCAGCGCGCGCGCCGCGAGCGCGGTCTCGACTCCCTCGGCCATACCGATATGCGCGGCCGCCCCGCCCGCGGCGACGCCGGCGCCGATCTTGGCATTGGCGACGGCCGCCTTGCTCGGCTTCCTCGGATCGAGGTGGATCTTCCAAACCGCGGTGATCTCCTCGAAGGCGTCATCGACCCGGCAGACCAACGTCGGGAATGCGAGTGAGGTGTCGAGGTCGTAGATCACGCGCGGATGGAAACCGAGGCAGGCATCCCATCCGCCCGGGGGCACCGGGATGCCGCGGGCGATCAGGTAGGCCTCGGCATGCGTCCCAGCGATCGGCGCGCTCTCGCTCCACAGCAGGGCTGCGTTTTGCTGGCGCTCGGCCTCGTGCTCCTGAGCCCGCCGCTCATCCGCCTCGCGCTTCGCGGCGCGATCGGCTGCCAATTCTTCGCGGCGGCGCGCCTGTTCCGGCGTCTCCGGGCGGGAGTTGTCCAGCCCGACGAATTCGCGGGCTCGGTCGAAGACCTCTCTGGTGGCACGGTGATTGCCGGTGAGACCATAGGCGAAGAGGTTGAGTTCATCGCCTCCGATAGATTCCGAACTGCGAACCCATGCGCCTCGGACGTATTTCCCTGATTGGCTGAGATAGACCTGGAACGAGCCGAGGTCGCCTTTCACATCCTCGGCGGTCCTCGTGGACATGTCTCGCTGCACGAGTCCGCCGGCAAAGCGATCGGCGCGCTCGTCGGCACCGGAGCGCTGCCGCTGTCCATCATCGACATGGCCGACTTCAAGCACGGCGGACTGCAGGAGTTTTTCAACGCCTTCGTGCCGGCGTTGATGCGCTCCATGCGCGGCGTCGTCTATCTCGTGATCGAGGAGGCCCACGAATTCGCGCCGAAGGAGCGCGCCGGCATCGGCGCCGAGAACCTCGCCATCCACAACGCCAAGAAGCTGGCCACCGCGGGCCGATCCAAAGGCATCCGGATGATGGTGCTGACCCAGCGTACGCAGGCCCTGCACAACGCCGTGCTCGGCAGCTGCGACACCATCATCGCGCACCGGCTGACGGCGCCGGCGGACCAAGAGCCGGTCAAGAAGTGGCTTAAGGCGAACGTCGACAAGGCCACCTTCGAGAGCGTCTCGACGTCGCTGGCGTCGCTGAAGACTGGCTCCGGCTGGATCTGCTCCGGCGAGGCCCAGGTGGCCGAGCTCCGGCAGTTTCCGAAGATCTCGACCTACGACAATTCCGCGACGCCGACTGGCGACATGGCCGACCAGCAGGTCAAGACCGCGGCCGTCGATCGCGAGCGGCTCCGCGCCATCATCGGCGACGCCGTCAAGCAGGTCGAGAGCGAGGATCCGGTGCGGCTGCGGGCGGAGATCGCGCGGCTGACCGCGGAGTTAGCCAAGCCGGCGCGCAGCTCCGTCGTTCAAACCCAACCGGATGCTGCCGCGATCGCCGCGGCCGACCGACGCGGTTACGAGCGCGGCTTCTGGGAGGCAGCTAGCCAGGCCAAGGTCGGATACGAGGCGCTGAAGGAGCAGCTCCGCTCGACTGTCCGAAACTTCACCGCTTCCTTCGACGGGAATGTCGCCGCCGAGATCCTTGAGTTCAACCAATCGGGCTCGCCTGTCGTGCCACCAGTCACGGCCCCAACCCCGAAACCCGCGCCCGCCTCAAGCGGTCGCGCGCCAACGCCGGCGGCGAGCGGCGATGGTACCCTGCCGGGCCGCAGCAGCGCATCATCAATTCGCTGGCGACATGGCGGCGGCTCGGCCACGACCAGCCCTCGAACGCGCAGATCGCCTGGCTGGCCGGCTATAGCCCATCCTCAACGTCCTACACCAACCCGCGCAGCGCGCTGAAGACCGCCGGGCTGATCGACTATCCCGTGGCTGACCGCCTCTCCATCACCGCCGCCGGCCTCGCGAAGGCGGTCGAGATCAAGCTGAATGGCTCGCTGCTCGACTTCGTTCTCGGCAATCTCCCCGGGCCGGAAGCACGCATCCTGGCATCCATTGCTCGCCACTATCCGCGCGCGGTGCCGAACTCGGTCGCCGCGGATGGTGCGCAGTATTCAGCGAGCTCGACCAGCTACACCAACCCCCGCAGCGCGCTGCGCACCAAAGACCTCATCCGCTACCCCGAGAAAGACCACGTCCGCGCGGCGGAGTGGCTGTTCGCAGCATGAAGATCGCATGTTTCGGCAACGCCGCGGTGCCCTACACCGTGTCCTGGACTGGCGAAGAGCGGCAGTTCGTCGGCGTCTGTCCGCACGCCCGCGGGCTGGCGCTGCGCATGCAGCACGCTCCGGGGATCGGCAAACCGCAATTCGGGAAGCCGCACTCCGATCGCCAGCGCGAGGTGATCGCGCGCGGGCTCTGTGACCTCTGCGGCAAGCCGCTGAAGAACCGGACCAAGGTGTCGCTTTCACATGCCCGCGGCAGGACCAACGCTGCGCCCGGCAGCACCACGGGCATCCTCCAGGTCGAGCCGCTGCTGCACCGGGAATGCGCGCTCGACTCGATGAAGTTTTGCCCGTCGTTGAAGCGCGACCTCGCCGCCAGGACGCTGATGATCCGGCAGGTCAACCGATATGCGGTGCAATTCGCGATCATGGCGCCGGAGTACATCCAGCACTACGTGGCGGACTACGAGCCCTCCCCCAAGGACCGCATCGTCGGCCATGCCAAGGTCGAGCTCATCCGCTGGATCGATCGCGATTTCGATTGGCTGAGCCAGGCGCAAAAATCCGGTGATGACTGCCGCCAGGCCGAAAGGGTCGATGCGGCCGTCCCGATCGGAGGCGTATCCCTTGAGCCCTGATCTCTGCTTGTTCTCGACAGGTGTGCCTATGACTGCGCGTAAGACCGCCAATCTTCTCCTTGGTGACCGGACTCCGGCCTATGTCGGTCGGGAGACTGGGGCGGCAGAATTGCAAATATCGCCAGATACTTGGGATCAATGGGTGAAGGACGGCCGCCTACCGCCGCCCTGCGACACCTTTCCGACCGGAACACCCCGCTGGCGTTGGGAGGACGTCGACCGTAGACTCTCCGGCCGAAAGGCAGAGGCTGAGGCGGATAATCCCGATGCCTACATCAGGGGAGCGGCGCACCTTGGGAAGAAGAAGGGACGACGGCGTGAAGCTGCCTGAAGGCGTCGAGAAGTCTATCCGTACCAAGAACGGAAAGACCTACACCTACTATTACTGGAATCCAGGTCGCGGCACCAAACGCGAGAGCGAGCGCATTAAGCTGCCCAACGCGGTCACCGAACCGGCAGCATTCTGGCGCGAGGTCGATAGACGTCAGAAGGCGCCGCCGACAGCGTACCCCGCGAACTCGATCGGTGACCTAATCACGCGCTACCGTGGCAGCGACGAATTCAGGCGCCTCTCCGAAGGCACGCAGACGAATTACGAAGTGCATATGCGCCGCTTCGAAGACCGAGAAGGATGGGGGCTGCTCGCCGTGCGAGGCCTCGAACCGATCGCCGTACAAACGCTGCGCGACGCCATGAAAGAGACGCCGGTGATGGCAAACCAGATGCTGTCGGTCGGCAGTACCATATGGGACTGGGCGATTCCGTTGAACTTCGCCAAACTCAATCCCTTCGAGAAGATCAAGAACCTCGAGATCCTCGACCGCGGTCATGTGCCGTGGCCGGCATGGGTGATCGAGTACGTTCGCCTGCACGCCTCGCCAGACCTCGTTCGCATGAGCCGCCTCGGCGTCATGACCTGCCAGCGCGGCAGCGACATGATCCAGATGGGACCGGAGCACCGCGACGGCCACGGCCTCTGGTGCCGACCGAAGAAGACCAAGAAACGCCGGCGCGCGTTCCTGATCCCGCTCGCGACCGCCGACGCACTCGAATTGGACCGCTGGGCTGAGACGCCTGTGACCTTTACCAACTCTCGCTGGAAGAAGCCGATCGCGCATCACCGCGACGACCTGTATCTCTATTCGCCGAAGGGAGCTCAATATACCCCGGACGGGCTACGGGCACGCTTCAATCGCTGGCTCGAAGACACGCCGGAAGGCAAGCAACTCTGCAAGCGCTGGAAGGAATGGGTCGCCGGCCATGTCAAGAAATACTTCTGGGACATCGATCCGGAGGACGCTGTCCATCCGACCATTCACGGGCTCCGCGGCACCGGCATCCTGGCGCGCGCCGAGCTCGGTTACACGGTCGACCAGATCGGCAACGATATCGGCATGACCCGGCAGAACGTCGAACACTACATGCGCTTCAAGGATCAGATGAAGGTCGCCGCCGATGGCCAGAAACGACTGCGGCTGGTGAGCGAAAAGGACTAGACGCAGCCCTCCTGCAGTCTTGCAAATGCGCAGGAAGTGGCCGGAAAAGGCCGGATCAAAAACTAGGGTGTTTGCGAGACCGGGATAGGAAAATCAAACAGATAGCCGAGAATTAGATAGTCGCCCGTGAACAAGGCTCTAAGCGATTGAGGGGGAGTCTGTTTTTCGGATTTGAGAGGGTTTGAGATTGCAGGGTTTGGGAGGTCGAGGCCGCCAAACCCTGCAAATTCGTTTGTGGATTCCCTTTTGCGGCGGCCCATGATTCGGTTGCGCATCGGAGGGGGACGATGCGGCCGAAGAAGCACAAGACGACGGGATCGAATGACCTGTTCCGAGCGCGACTGGACCAGATCATCAACATGAAGCACGAGCTGGTTCTGCTGGCCGGCAAGATCGATTGGGACTGGATCGACGGCGAGATCGCTCCGCTTTACAGCGAGAACGGCCGGCCGGGGATCGAGACCCGCTTCATGATCGGGCTGCTGCTGCTCAAGCACATTTATGGGCTGTCCGATGAGGGGGTGTGCGAGCGCTGGGTCCACGACCCATATTTCCAGTTCTTCACCGGTGAAGAGTTCTTCCAGCACGCTTTCCCGCACGAGCGTTCTGACCTGAGCCATTGGCGCAAGCGGCTCGGCGACAAGCTGGAACTGCTGCTGGCCGAGAGCCTGCGGGTGGCGCACGAGGCCGGCGCATTGCGCAGCCATGACCATCGTCACCAACAATCGCCGGGCTCCTGGCGGCCTGTTCGTGCTGCACTCCAGCGCGATGCCCGACAATCCGTACGATGGCCACACCCTGCGGGACGTCATCGATCGCACCGAGACACTCACCGACTGTCCGATCGAGCGGGCCTATGTCGACAAGGGATACCGCGGCCATGACGCGCAAAATCCGCGTCGGGTCTTCATCTCCGGCCAGAAGCGCGGCGTCTTCGGTGTCATCAAGCGCGAGCTGCGCCGCCGCTCCGCCATCGAGCCCATCATCGGCCACATGAAGGCCGAAGGCCACCTCGGCCGCTGCTACCTCAAAGGCCGCGCAGGTGATGCCGCCAACGTCGTCCTCTCAGCCGTCGGCCACAACTTCCGCCGCATCCTCGCCTGGCTCAGAGAACTCTTGTGCCTGTTCCTGGAGACTGCCATGGCGATCGCTCGCAAGTTCGGCCCAGCTCAATCCGACTTCTTAACGGACGACTGCACACGTTTGTACCCGTTTTGACCTCTCGGTGCACACGTAGCGCACACGAATTGGGGAGTGCACACGGCCATGGCCAGCTTCACTCAGTTGCCCTCCGGGAACTGGCGCGTCCAGGTCCGTCGCAAGAACCGCTATGTGTCAGAGACCTTCCGCCGTCGCAAGGACGGTGAAGATTGGGCGCTCGACATGGAGCGCAACATCGACCGCCGTGGATCATCGACAAGAAACTCGGCAGCGCCGCTCTCGTAACATTTCTCGACCTCGATATATGCCTTGCCGAGATCATTGATCCAGACATGCAGTCGCGAACGAAGCACGCCCACCCTGCCGGGCAGAATCTCGTGCTGGTCGGTGTAGCTGAAATCGAGCCACGGCCACTTGTCCTGGAAGAATTCGCCAATCTCGGTTGCGACAGTGGAGACCGAGAACAGCAGGTCAGGCTCCCCCTTGAAGTCATTGAAGAAGACATCGACCGTCCAGGGCAGGGCTTCGTTCTGGGTGTCCTTGTCGATCTGGAAACAGGCGGCCTTGTTTTGCAGCGCCTTGATTAACAGTTCAGCCTTTCGTAGCTCTGAAGCTACAGCTTCGTCATCAATTCTGGCCAAGCCCGCCAGGCTTCGCTCTGCAGAATCTGCAAGTTTTCCCGCTGAAACGAGGCCTCGTATTTTATAGTCGCAACGGTCGCGAACTCCTCCTGTCCGAGAACCAGTGGACCGAGCTTGCTCCCATCGTAGGAAGCCTCATTGTTCGGATGCACATGGGCGATCAAGCCATCCAAGTAGATCCGGAAGAACGGCACGAAATGCTCTTCCACGTCTTCGATCGGCGGAATCCGCTTCGTTTGTGCAATCGGAGTAAGATTGTGAGCCTCGCCCATAGTCGAAAGCTGATTCAAGTGAATCGAGAAATAGTTCGGAGGACCGGGATCCCTGTCGACGAGCTTCGATCCAAGCTCGTCTAGCTCTTCTGCCGAAAGACTTATCTCTGCGAATCCAGGATGCTCTGAGGCGGCAGCTCGCCACAACAGGCTCAAAAAGAATAATCGCAATTTCTTGAAGTCGATATCTTTCAGTCTCCGAAGGCCCCACCCCGTGTCACCGATTTCGCTATGGTCCACGCTGGGAGGTAGCACGCGAAACGGTCCCCATCCGCTCCAAACTAGCTTTTGCCGTCGTAGCTCGGGTATGGGCCAATTGTCGAACTCGGCAAGGATCGCTTCACCCTCTGCCGTGACGAGCATGTTGTCATACCAGCTGCTCCAAGCCCGCTTCGGACGTCGTCCCCGGGATGATGTCTCCACGAAGGGAGCACCACGGACCTCCGGTCTTGTTAGAGCTTTGGGGATGAGGTGAGCTTGGACAAATTTGCCTGATTGTTTCGTCAGCTTGCAAACGCCGTACGCGCCCTTTCCGGGCGATGATTGAGCTGTCTTTGCCATTCAGAGCCCCGGAAACTTAACCGCCTTAATCATCTCGCCCCCTGGCCAAAGTGCCTTGCGGCAGCCACCAGCATGCCGGTCGTCGTTTCGTTTGTATGCAGCAAGTAGGCCAAGTCCTACGAACCTTGCGATTCACGCTGAGAAGGGATTTGCCCAATCGATCTCTATTGCGTAATCCGAGTCGGCCAACCTCGCCCTATAAATGCGTAGCCTTCTTGATCTCTTTGCTATGATTGCCTTTAGCCTAGCAAAATGATCGTCTGAAAAGTGCGGTCCCACTATGATTGCTGCCAGCTCATGGGGTTCGAAGCGCGCCTCACTATCCTTAAGCAGGAGCCGCTCCTCCTCTTCATATGCCCACTCGATTGATTTGGTGAGATAGGCCTTTCTCTCGAAAGAGGCTCGAAGTTGATATAGGGTGCCTGGGGTCTCTTTTCCGACCTGATGCAGTATATCCAAGATTTCGCTGACGAGGATAATCGGACGCTGTCGCTCGTATTTGACGGGCCGAACGAGAGTGGTCAGCGAACTCTCGGGCGATCCGGAAGTTACAAAATGATAGGCAAGTCCCCGATAGCTGTTCGCGTAGTGAGCCCAAAGAAGCTGAGATGATATACGTCTGCAAAACGAGGCGACTCTTGGCGAGTTCATTCGGACAAACGACTCGCTGAGAAGGTCAACCACGCGCTTCTCTAGATCCGCATTCGAAATTGGTTGACCTGCTTCGTCCACGACCTTCCCGCTCATTGATAAAATCGGACTGTTGAATGGTAGCCCGTCCAGCGCTTTTCCGATCTCTTCAAAACTAATATCGCTGACCACGACGGGGTTACTATCGAACGGATCGTTAAAGCTGACAGATGTTGTCAGCGGTATCTTGTGCTGAAGGACGGTGTATTCGAGGAACTCCCAAGCACGAGCATCCCGCATGCCGACGTACCGGAACAGCGACGTATTCGGCTCTGAAAACGCACCTGTTCGCGTCGCAGAAAGGACTGCCAGCTCTTTCACGGGATCGAAATTGCTGTCGTGATGTGTCACCGCGCAAATACCTTAATACCGACCGATGTCATGCGATATTGGCCTCACGGCGAGACCACTCCCCCAACAGAACTGCTACGGCCGATCATGCAAGGGCACACTCTGAGTGCAGCTCGGCTCCGACCACCTCTCTCGCAATGTCAGCGAGGTGCCGATGATGGGTGAAGAACAGGATCTGTGTCGTGGCGGCGATTTCGGCCAGCACCTCGAACCCGGCGCGGGCCCGGTCGTCATCGAAGTTAATGAAGAGGTCGTCGGCGAGGAACGGCAGCCGTACGCCCGCTGCCACGGACTGCTCGGCAGCGGCTAATCTTAAGGCCAGGAATAGCTGGTCGGCGGTGCCGTCGCTCATCGCCTCTACATCGATCGCTTGCCGGCCACCGTCGCGGACGCCGAGCAGGCGCGGCGACGTACCATCGTAGTCGATCCTTAGCTCGGCATATCGGCCGAGCGTCAGCCGACGGAACAACTCCGCGGCTCGGGCGAGGAGCGGATCCTGTCGTTCCTGGCGGTAACGCTCGATTGCCCATCTTAATGCAATGGCTTGGGCGCGTCTGAGCATGTAGGCCTCGGCCTGCGCGGCCATTTCTGCGCGAGCTTCCTCGGCCTGAGACGCGGCGTTGGCGGCATCGGCACCGGGGACGTCCAGCGCAGCGAACGTGCGTCTGGCTTCCCCAACGGCATCAGCCGTGGCCGTCACCTGCCTGTTCGCTTCAGCAATGAGCGCCACGAGCGCGTCGGCGCGCAAGGCCACAGCGTCCGGGTCCGCCGCGCGCCACTGTTCTTCTAATGCCACGAGCGGGAAACCTTCGCCGCCACGCACCACCTCGTTCTCCGCCATCGTGAGCGCTTCACGGTATCCCCGGGACCGACGAGAGGCCTGCACCGCCGCATCGAGTTCCTCGGTTGCGATTCCGGTCTCCTCAACGAGCGGCGCAATGCTCTCCATCGCCGCGGCGTGAGCGGCGAAAGCAGCTTCGATCTCGTCGGCACGCCGCTTCCGCTCGCTCTCGAGCTGGGCCAGAGCAGTCGCGTTCACTCGGGCGGTTGTCAGCCGATCCCGGAGCCGGTCGAGGCTGGCCTCGCCCTGCCCGGCTAGTCTACTCCAGAGCGCCGATAGATCCGCCTCAAACCTGGCCCGATCGAGCTCGATCCCGCGCAGCCGAGCGCTGAGGGTCTTGACCTCGTCGATCGTGGTGCGCAGCTCGTCAACCAGGGAGAGGTGAGCATCTCCCTCGTCGATGACCAGCGCAAGCCCGAGCTGCACCTGCAGTTCCTGCCACTCCTGCGCAGCGCGAGCTCTGTCATCGGCGCGATGTTTTGCCTGCCTATCCTGACTTTCCAAGGTCTCGTTGAGTTGTCGATATTCGGCCTGATCGGCACGATATTCCGCTTCCTGCTCTTCGCGAGCGGCGCGCCTGCGCTCCGCCTCGCGAAGCGCAGGAAGCAGCTGATCGCCTTCCGCGAGGACGTCGGGCATAAGCGCGAGGAGCGCTGCACGCGCTTCCTGTCGGCGCCGCGTCACAGAGATCGCCTGCTCGTCAAGCCGTGTCAGCAGAGCATTCGCTTCCAGCGCGGCGGTCCGGTCGATCAGCCAAGCCCGCAGTCGCGCTGGCTCGAGTGGCGGAAAGCCAGCGACCTCCAGACGGGAGGTCCACCGGGAGAGGGCCAACTCGACCTCAGACTTAGTCGAGGCCCGCCGTGCCTCTGCCTGGTTGCGTGAGAGATCGAGCCCCGCGGCCTGCTGATCGAGGAGCCCAAGCCGTCCCGAGTCCTCGGCGAACGCGAAACGACGGTCCGCGAGCTCGTCGGTCCTCTCTACGGCCTGCTCGTAAGCGTTCCCTGCACCTGCCGGATCGACGGGGGACGCAAGACCGCACAGGGCGTCCCGCAGGTCGCGCCATTGTTCGTCGCGGACTCGGCGTGCATCGGCCAGCTCTGCTTCCGATACCGCGTGTCCGCTGCCTGCGAGCGCCGCACGGTCGAGCGCCAGACGGGCACTCTCGTCAGCGAGGCGCCGCGCTTCTTCCGCTTCTGACCGTTCGCGGTCACGGAGCCGGGCGAGTTCTGCGTCTACCGCGGCTATCTCCTCTCCCGTCACTCCGGGAAGGCGCGCCAGCGATTCAGCATCACCAGTCCAGGGCTGTAGGCGCGAAAGCGCGAGTTTCACGGCCGTGCGGCCCTTGTCGACGTCCGAAAAGGCCGCATGACAACGGGCGTCCAGCTCATCGCCGAGGCGGTGCGCGGCATCGACGGCGGCGGCAAGTTCGGTCAGCCCTTCGGCCGGTTTGGCATCAGCGAGGCGGCGTTCAAGTGGCGCAATTCTGGCGCGCGTCTCTTCCTGCGCCTCGGCGATCGAATGAAGCGTGGCGGAAGCCTCGCCGTATGCTCGCACAAGCGCGCGCAGTCTGGCGACCGCGGGCCTGGACGGCAGTTCTTGCTCCGTCATGCCCAAGTCACGCCGCAGTTCCGCGATGCGGGCCTCCTTGAGACGACGCTCGATCAAGAGGCGATCGGCGTCGAGCTGCGCCTTCGCCATCGCTCCGCGGCGCTCCACCAGTCCTTCGACATCTTCGCTGGCAGCAAGGACGGCCGGATCGGCCGCGGTCGCGACGATGTGCTCGTCGATCTCACCAAGAAGCATCGCCGCGGTGCTCCGCTCGCGTTCGGCCCTGGCTGCGGCATCCAAAGCCCCAAGAATGCGCTCTTCCCGTGCGGGGGCGAGCACGACAACGCCTTGATCAGCCGCGAGCAGCTTGAGAAGCTCCGCCCTGCGCTGCATGGCCGGACCGATGCGGCGAAGCCGCTCGAGCTGACGCTGCTCCGCAAGCAGGGCATCTCTTTCTCGCTCCGCGCGAGCGCGTTCCGCCTCGGCTTCGGCGAGTGCGCCCTGTGCGTCCGTCCAGGCCTTCGGCCTGACCTGCCTGTCGCGAGCCAGCGCGCGATTTTCGTTATAGGCGCGTTCGGCCTGCGTGAACGAGCGGTTCTGTGCCCTGCGCGGACCCCAGATCGCATCGGCCTCCTCCTCGATCTTCTTGAGCACGGTCGTGACGCCGGTCATGCCGGAGCCGGCGGCGAACAGGGCCTGCCCGACATCATTCTTGGCCTGGACGATGGCGTGCCCACCCTCTCTCAGCCGCAAGTGGTCAAGGCTGAACGCAAGCCGGAAGCTTTCGCGGGTCTGGCCGTGCAGCATCGCGACAAGCGGGCCGTCATCGACCTGCTTGTCTCCCGCGTCCACTAGCGAGCCCATATTCGCCTTGCGCCGCCGGATCACAAGAGTGCGCCCGTCTTCCTCCAACACTGCCCCAATCCGGAGCAGCGGATACTCAAAAAGGAAATTGTACCGGGAGCGCGGCTCGAATCCGAACAGCAGCTCCGAGACCGCCGCCATGCAGGTCGTCTTGCCCGCCTCGTTGGCGCCGTAGACGATGTGGAGGTCGGGTGCCCCGTTCCTGAATTCGAGCTCGCACCCCTCAAAACGGCCAAAGCGCTCGAGCGAAAGCTGATGGAAGCGCATTAGCCGAGTGTCCCAAGTCGTGCGCGCAGGCTCGCGGCCGCGGCAGCAGCCACCTGCGCCCATTCACCGGTTCCGGCGGCATATCGGAGTTCATCCGCTTCGGGTGGGGATGCCCCGGCGCTCGCGATCAGGAAGGTGCTGAGCTCGGCTGCGAGCGCGCTGGCCAGACCAGCGTCCTGCTCCGCCCCCGCGAGCATTGCCACGATGTCTCCGGAAAGTGCACCCGGCAGATTGAACTGCGGGCGGCGGGTGTGGACCGAGATCTTTTCAAGCCACAGCTCGGACGAGGTGGCCGCGGCAATCGCGCGGGCCTCGTCGCGCAGACTGGCGCTGCGGTCAGCGAGCAGGTCGGCTAGCGCGGTCTCGCCTTGCATCACGACGCGCGCAATCAGACCATGATCCGAAGCGGCTTCGGTACGTGCCTTCGCCAGTGCTTCGCGGACGCGCTCATGAACAGCCTCGACTGTTTCGCAACCACCGCAATCGACACTGACGCGAGCCCAACGCAGCACATCCAGTTCAACACGCTCTACTCGGGTGACGGCCCGGTCATGCACCTCAACCATCACCGCGCCCTTGGCTCCGGCCTCGCGGATGTTGCGGCCCTGGAGGTTACCAGGGAAGATGACCGGTGGATCTTCGCACGCCTTCTGAAAATCGTGGACGTGGCCGAGGGCCCAATAGTCATAGCCGCGCGCACGCAGGTCGGCGAGTTCACAGGGCGCATAGGGATCATGTCTCGGATGCCCGGATAGGGACGTGTGGAGCACCCCAATGTTGAAGGCGTGCGGCACGGCATCGGGATAGTGTTGCGCGAGGTTCTCAGGTGCGGATTGTTGGGCGAAGCTCCAGCCGTGAAGCGCGACGCCGAGCTTCTCGATTCGGAAGGTCTGGGGTCCTCGCGTGCCGAAGCGATGCACGTTGGCCGGCCACGGCAGGCTCTTCGTCAATACCGACGCGGCGTCGTGGTTGCCCTGGAGAACATAGACCGGGATCCCGGCCTTCTCGAGCTTCCCCATCGCCGGGCGAAGTAGAGGCCGGTGCCCATGTCGCGCCAATCGCCGTCGAAGAGGTCGCCGGCGATCACGACGAAATCGACAGCCTCTTGGCATGCGAGATGGATCAGACTGTCGAAGGCGGCGCGGGTCGCTCCCCGTACCTCCTCGGCAGGCAGGCCCTCGTAACGTGAGAGCCCGGTCAGCGGGCTGTCGAGATGGATGTCGGCTGCATGCAGGAATCGGAAGCGGGTCATGGTTCCAGTTATCTCGTATTGGTTGCAGACAGCAACTCTGAAGCTCGAACACCCGGCGGTATGCGGCCACCGGGCTTGTCGTTACGATCTGCCAGACACCAAGTGCCAGACACGACGCCAGAAGCCTGGTGTGGCCTGGGGCGGAGTGAATTGAACAGGAGGTTCGGACTTTGGCGACTGCCCGTAGAAACGAGCTTTGGCGGTGCGATCACGGCGACGCTCGGCTTCGACTTGCTCATCGCTCCAGGGGCCGGCCTCGATCACCTTGCCGCAGTCGATCACATAATGTGACCGGCACGTCAGCGTCCAATTGCCGATCGACGGACGAAGCGAAATGGTCTCACCGTCGAACGTCATCTTCCAGTCCGTCGGCGTGAAGGGCGCGACAACCTCCTCGCCGCAACCGCAGCAGCAGCTGTGTGCCGATGTCGCATATTCCATCGAGATATAGAGAACGCCTGCCTCAAGGCGCTCGGGAATGTGTTCGACGAAACGATGCGCAAGTCGCTTGTGCCGTATCACGCGAGATCCCCGTTGATCACGATGTTGCCGTCGGTGGTGTAGGTGCAGTGATGCTCGCGCTCGAGATCGCGGTAAAAGCCGCGAATCTTCTTCCACTTCACGACCGCAAGGACAGCATTCAGGGCGTTGAGGTCCGCGACCTGGATGTTGGACGCGTAGATGTCCTTGGCGCCGCCGCCGACGAAGGAAATGCGCTGCGGTGCGTGATCACGCTTCTCAGGAGTGCTGGCGGTGACCCGCAGGATGCCGCCGAGCGAGCCCTCGTCGAGCTCAAGCCCCATGCCGACATCGACGAACGCGGCGCCGATCGCCTCGAGCTTCTCCACGATGAGTCGCTTCGCATCACCGGCGTCGAGAGACAGGAACGCAAAGGTGACCGCGTCAAGCAGGTGGATGTTGTCGGCACCGAGCGCCACATCGTGCGTCACAATGTTCCGGTGCATCCGGCTGTAGATGCGCTTGAGGTATTCGACCTTCTTCGGCGCTTCTCGCAGTTCCTCCAGGCTCGGGGCGCCTGGGGCGCGAAACGCGTTATGGGTCAGGAACTCGTCGCTGTCGAAGAGCCGGATTTCGCGGACCGGCGTCTTGGCGACGAAATCCAGGATGTAGCTGCCGGTGCCGCCGACGCCGATGATGGCGACCCGCTCGTTGACGAGTCGCTCGGTCAGGACGCCGATGCCGACACGGTCGGAGGCGGTCTCGACATAGTTGAAGACGCTGTCTTCCTCCTCTTCCGGCTCGCGGAAGGTGCGAGGCGTCGCGCCGGACTTCAGCACTGCGGCCGGACCCGCGATGATGTTCGCGTAGCTCGTCATCTTGTGGTGGTAGTCGGTGTAACCCCCGTCCGGCTTGCTGGAGAAGCTGTGCGTCGCCTTCAAGCCGTGGCCGAGGTCGAAGGCGCCGGCCGCGTGCGAGATGCCCTGGATGGGCGTCCCATCGGCGCGGCACGGGAAGTCGCCATTCCAATGGACTACATGGGCGCCCGGGGCGTTGGGCGGGCGAGTCCGATCACCGGCCAGCAAGAGGCTGGAGATGAGCGTGCCGATGCGCACCTCCCGGCGCGCATCGACATAGGGCACCTCGCGCATGACGAGATACCCGCCCTGCTGCTGGACGAAGTAGCCTTCGTCCCGCAGCCGCTTGAGGTCCGGATTACGACTGAACAGTGCGGGTGACATTGAACACCGTGCCCTTCTTCTTGACGTCGACAGAGCCGCCAGCCCCGAGCTCACCCGCGTGCGGCGTCGACGCCGCGTGCCGATAGGTCATGGAGAAGACGACGTTGGGTTCGTGCTGGCCCGGGAAGGCGAGCTGGACGATCTGCTCGAACGTGACCGTGCGGGCGTTCACTGTGCGCGGCCGCGAATTGACGATGATCTCGAACGTCAGCGGCCGCTTCGGCGCAGTGATGAAGCGCTCGATGCCGGGCTCGGTCAGATCGATCAGATCGCCAGGCTCGATCAGGCGATCTTCGCCGCCGGGGACTTCGAGGAAAACCCCCTCGCCGTCAGCCGGCTTGGCGAGGCCGTAGAGGATCGTGCCGTTGATGACCGGCTTGCCCCAGAGGAGCTCGTGGTCGTTAAGGGTCAGCTTGAAGTCGCGGTCGGTCTGGAAGGCGATGAACCGCTCGGCGCCGCGCTCACGCAGGTCGAACGGCTCGTTGAGCCTCACGTCCTCGAAATCGCCCGAGGGCAGGATCGCGACGAGGCTGTAGCCGTCCCGCGGGTCGAGTGCCGCGGTCTCGAGCAACTGGCGGCCGAGCGGCACAGGATCGCTCACCAGGCGGGATTGGAAGTTGAGGTCGCCCTGCGCGAGGAGAAAGCGATACCCCCGCGCCGGACGCAACGCCCGGCCTTCGCGCAGGGCGTCGCCGAGATCGTCGTAATCAAGAAGTTCTTCGTTGTTCATAAGATTGGGTCCTTAGGTTCGGCCGAGGCAGTGCCGCGGCTCTAAGGGTCCAATCGGAGCGAGGGAGGCCGACCGGTAAGGTCAGGCGAACTTTTTTTGCAAGGGGCCGTCGGGGGTCTGCCCGCAGATGAAGAAGGCCGGGCAGTTCGGGCAGGTGCGCGACGAGACCTCGGCCGGAAACCGTCCGCCCCGGATGTCGGCAAGGAATTTTGCAAGCTTGTCCTTGCGCCCCTTCAACTCGCGGTCCGACAAGGAAAGTTCGTGAGCATCGCCGTCGGAGAGATGAACGAGCTCGGCGACGGCGCCGGGAAAGGCCTGCCTGACCGCCAGCATCAGTGCCGCCGCGCCGACATCCCTGCTCTCGGCCGACCGCATATGGCCCGTGCGAATGCGGCGGACGGACCGGATGCCGTCCGGCCGCATCAGCACCTCGTCCGGCCGAACGATGATCTCTTCCCCGCCGAAATTGAGGCTCAGTGCGACCGGGGCCTCGGCGACCGCATCGGCGCGGTTCGCCAGGAAGAAGCGCAGCATCACCAGTGCCAGATCTCGGAACTCGGCGCGGTAGCCATGGTCGGCGAGCCCCTCTCCGGCGAGCGCCGCATCGGTGCGATCTTGCAGCGCCTGCTCGGACACGGGTCCATCTGACGTGATCACCGCCTCGACCACCGAACGAACCGCCTCGTGCAAGTGCATGAAGGCGGTCGCGGTCCGCCGCCCCCCCAACCTGCAGGACATGGGTGTAAAAGAAGCGACGCGGGCAGGATTCATAAAGAGCGATCTGGGGGGCGCCGAAGCTAAGCCGCCCGTCGACGACCAAGTCGACCCTCCGCGCTTCAGCAGCGACGGGAAGCGGCCGCGCGGGCACGAGCGAACGGCGTGTCAAGGTGGCCCCGAGACGGTCGAGGAATGGCGAAAGCGGCCGGTTGTGGCCGTTGCTCTTCTCCGTCGGCGCATAAAGGATCAGGCGATCGCGGGCGCGCGACTGCGCCACGTAGAAGAGGCACTCCTGCTCCTCGGCCTGGCCAGCGCGGAATGTCTCGATCGCGCTGCCTTCGGCGCCGGCGATCATGCCATCGGGTGCCGGACAGGGCGGCGTCGGCGGCGTGCGCGGCATCGTGTCGCTGTTGAGCCCCGGGATATGGACGCCGCCGAACTCCAGGCCCTTGGCGCCGTGGATGGTCATCAGACGAACCGCGTCGAGATGTTGCGCGGCGGCCGGCAACTGGCGCAGGTCGCGATCGTCGCCGAGGCGGACAAGCCTGCGCACGCGATCGAGCAGGCGCGTGATGGGCAGCCCTCGCCCGGCCGGCTGCACCCGCACAAAGTTGAGGAACTGCCAGATCGCGATGCCCTGCGTGCGATCGGCGAGGTCCGGCGACGTCCCAAGACGTGCGGCGATGCGTGTGCGATCAAGCAGCAGCGCAGCGAGCACGGTCCAGGGCGAGGCCGTCTGATCGAATCCGTCGAGCGCAGCCGCGAGCTTGGCAAGGGCCTCTCGACCGGCGTCGCTCAAACCGGGGATCGCCTCACCATGCCGCAGCCAGCTGGCCGGCGCATGCTCGGCCGCCCGCAGATGGTCGAAGACCGCGACCACATCCGCGAACGAGGTGGCGAAGTCCGGCCAGCAGGCAATACGCACCAGGCCCATGGCACGCCGGTCGACGAGGATCGAGAGGAGAGCCAGGAGATCCTTGACCTCGCCCCGCTCGAACAAACTGCCCAGGAAGAGGACCGGCACGCCGAGTCGTTCAAGGTCCTGCCCGATCGTCGACAGCTTTTCATTGGCGGTGCACAGGACCGCCTGGTCACGATAGGCGTAGCCGTCACGTCGGAGCTCCTCGATCGCGTCGGCGAGGGCGACCTGCTGCTGCTCGGCGCGCTGGACCGTGCGCAACTCGGGCCGATGTCCGTTGGCGTCGCGGTCCGCCTCAAGGCCACTGTCTGAATCGCCTGCGCGCATCGAAATCGCGAAGCTGGAGAAGCTGGCGACAATCTCCGGCACCGAACGATAGTTGCGCTTCAATCGACCGCGCTTGCCGCCGGCGAAGTCCTCCTTGCCGAACCGGGTCATGTTGAAGGACGAGGCACCGCGAAACCGGTAGATCGACTGCTTGGCGTCGCCGACCATCCAGAGATTGCGGCCATCGGGCCGCAGCGCGCTCAGCAACCGCACGCTGCTGCGGTTCACGTCCTGATACTCATCCACCAGGACATGATCATATTGCGCCTGCAGCGCCGCGCCGATGGCTGCGTCCTTTTCGAGCAGTTGCACCGGCAAAGCGACAAGGTCGCCGAAGTCGATGCAATGCGCGTTGCGCTTGAGCTGTTCATAGGCCGCGTAGACGCGGGCCACCTCGCCGGCGCGTTCTGCCGCCTCGCGCGCATCAGGATCCTGGACTTTCGCCAGCATGGCGCCGGCGAGCGCGGCGTAGGTTTCGGCATCGACCACCTCATCCTTCGCCCGCGAGACGGCGGCCAACATGTCGGCGATGATCTGGGTCGGATCGTAAAGATTGCGGTAGTGTGCGAACCTGAGCCGCGGGAACTCCTCCTCGAGGAGCTCGACCGCCTCGGTCCGATCCATCATCCGCGGGTCCTTCGGCAGGCCGAGCTCCGCATGGAAACGACGGATGATATCGAGGCCGAAGGCGTGGAACGTGCCGATCCACATCGCGGCGGCAGCCTCGGGCTGCTTGCGCGCGATCCGTTCTGCCATCTCGCCCGCCGCCTTGTTCGAGAAGGTCAGCAGCAAGATACGCCTCGGATCGACGTCCTCCTCCAGAAGGCCTTCGACGCGCGCGATCAGCGTCTGTGTTTTGCCGGTGCCAGGCCCCGCCTCAAGCAGATAGCTTCGCCACGATGCGCCGCGGCCGCGGCTTGCAGCGGATTGAGCGGTCGTTCGACATGCGCCGCGGTCGCGGCGGGAGGTACCGGCGGCAGCAGCAAAGCATCGAACAACTGCTGCGCGACGACCTCGAACGGCGCGCCGAGCTTCGCGGCGATGACGGACGCGGCGAGCCCTTGGTCGACATGGAGCGCCCGCGCGACGGTGCGGGGAAGCAGCAGCTCACGCGCGAACAGATCCATCTGGACCTCGCGGCGTTGCCTCCGTCCATAATCGACAACCCGATCCATTCCGACCGGCGAGGATTCGGCCGCGCGGGCCGGATCGATCGGCGCCGCTTCGCCACTAGGATCGTCGCCCAGCTCGACATGGCCGATCTCGTGCGCCACGAGGAAGGCTTGCTCAAACCGAGATCCGATATTCTCGTGGAGAATCAGATCGTCGGCGGCGACGAAGGTCGCGCGGCCGCCGTTGAGCACAGCTGCCCCCGCCGCCGTCGGCTCGACGTCAATCCCCCGCCGTCTGGCCTCGGCGACAGCAAAGTCATAGGGCGACCAGAGATCAGCGCCGGATGCGACGAGGCGAGCGTGAAGTTCGGCAGCAACTTGCCTGGCGAGCTCCACACTGTCCATGTCAGTCCGCCTCTGCCAACAGCCGCGCGCGCCTCTCGGCCGGGACGCCGGCATCGATCAGCACTTGCTCGAAGGTGACCTGCTCGCCGGCCACCGGCTTGCTGTCGGCCTTATAGCTGCGCGCCCCCGCCAACTGGGCCGAGCCCCAGGACGACTCCAACTGCGCGACAGAGCTGCGCATCGCCTCAGCCAACATCGCCAGGAAGCGTCGCGGGATACTCATGAGAGAGACCCGCCGTTCGCGCAGCGCGGTCACGACCTGCCGGGGCACGTCTAGACGCTGGGCGACGGAGCGCCAGTCATCGACCGTCAGCGCCGCGAAAGGGTCGGCTGCCGCCGTCGGCACGGCCTTCGCGTGTTGCAACCAGGCAGCATCGATCAGCGCCTGATCGGCAGCAGAGAGGGGTGCGGCATCTTCGCACGCCTCGCGGCTGAGTTCGCGCGAGAGGTCGATGAGCTCCCCGGCATATTCCGGGTAAAGCCGCAGATAGCGTTCCAAGGTCGACCGGCCAGGCTCGCTCTCGACCACGAACGCGTCGAGCACGGCCTCGCGGGATGGACGTTCGCCGGCGGGGCTCACCGCTTGTCTCCGTCGGCCATGGCAGCTCGGAGCGCGGCGAAGGCCTTGTCGCGGTAGGTTCGGACGGTCTTTTCGGATCGGCCTAAGGCTTTGGCGATGGTCATGACGTCCGGCTCCTTGGAGTCAATGGGGAAGCCCTCTCTCAACATGTGAATGATCCTGCTTTGTTCCGTCGGTAGAGCCTCAATCGCGGCATCCAGGCGCGACCGGTAAGCTGGATCGTCGAAATCCGACACCGCGAAGGGATCGTGGGTCCCTGCCGCCGCCTCGACCTCCGGTGACAGCTCACCACTCTCCTCGTCATATTCGAGGGGCTTGGAACGGTTTTCGTCGCGCCAGGCCTTTTCCTGCGCGTCGCGCCGCAGGCTCGCCAGCGCGCCGTCGAAGCGCACCTCGAAATAGTCGACCTTTTCGGCATAGGCGGCGCGGTCCGCCGAAAGGAGCTCCACGAACCGGCCGAACACCTTGTCGCGCACGACCCCGCGCGTCAGCGATTCCGTCTTGCCATCAGGGCTTTCCGCCTTGGGCAAACTGCGCAGCACCCGTTCGGTCAAGATCCGATAGAGGCGCTCGAACCACACCTCGTTGTTGTCGCGACGGCTCGCGCGAATGAAGTACACGAGACATTCGCTGGGGACGTAGCCCGGGTCCGAACGCTTCGTGATCTCCGCCTTGGCAATCAATTCGTGACGCGGCAGGACCGCCAATTCGGAGATGAGCGCTTCTACCTTCGGGTCGCGCTCGTACAGTTCGCCGCTGAGGCGTCGTTTGCGCAGCGGGGTTACGACCGCCTCGCCCGCGCGGTGCGCGCCTGTCGGTTGCCCCGCGTCGACAGCTTCCTCCAACTTGTTCATCGCGCCGCCCCGCCTTCCCTATCGCCCTTTTCGTTCAGACGCCTCTCGAGCGAGGCGATGCTGTCGAGCACGTGTAGTGCTGTCATATCGAAGGCGCTCAAGATCGCGCGGCGCGTCGGCATGGATGCGCTCGAGCACGGCGATCTTTAGATGGGGCGAGTCACTGATCACGTCCGAAAAGTGTAGCTTCTTTCGGACAAAAGGGAACCGGTCGTCCGAAGTACAACTACAAATTTCGAGCGAGCCACTATCCCATCGCCGGATCGAGGGCAAGTGGAGCGGATCGCACCATGAATTCCACCCTGCTCCAGCCATTCCAGAGGAGCCGAAGCCCCTTTCTAGGCCCAATTTCCAAGGCAACGGCCTTGGGAAACACTCGAAAGTTGCGAGCAACCTAGCCTATAGTCGCCCGGAACGAGTACGAGGGGGCAGTCGTGGTGCAGGATGGGTCGGCCGAGAAGGCCAGGTGGCTGCGCGACCTGTCGCGTTTCCTGCCGCTTCGCAGCCAGTTCGTCCTCTCAGGCAACACCCGGGATCTTCACATTCTCGAAGTGGCACCCGGACAGGTCACGGCTGCCCCCCTCTCAAAGGTGCTGCCCGACGCTCTCAGGGACGCCGGCTACGCCCGCATCGCAAGCTTTGACCTTCTGAACGGTTTTCGAGCAGTCGAGCCGTCCGACGAGAGCTACCTCACCCAGCTTGGCCTGACTGCACCAAACGGGGCTGCGGCAGGCGGTATCGATTTACTTTCCGCAGCGATTGAGCGTCACGTCGGGTCGGAAGGAGCGCCTGCAGCACTCATCGTCGATTTCGCGTCGCGATTGATCGTCCGAAACGAGGCCCTGTCACCAGCAGAACATCAACTCTTTTCGCGAGCATCGATCCTGTCGCACAGCGCGCGGGCCAGACCCGCCGGCGAACGACGACAGCCCTTCTACAACGCCATCGTATGGATCGTGGACAAGGAAGGCGATCTGCCCGACTGGTTTCTCGTCGGCAACCCAAGAGTCCGGCACATCCCGATCGGGCGCCCCGACCATATCGCGAGGCGCGCGATGATCCGCTCGCTGGTGCGCAGCCTTCCTGGTGCCCAGGATGCGAGCCAATCCGAACTGGACAAGTGCATTCAGGGCTTCGTGGACGAAACTGAGGGGCTGCTGCTGCTCGATGTCAGTGCCGTAGCGCAACTCGCGCGAAGCGAGGCCGTCACCCTCGACCGGATCTCGGATGCGGTCCGGCGTTTCAAGATTGGCGTCACAGAAGATCCCTGGCGCAAGATAAGCCGCGACAAGATCCGCTCGGCGGAAGAATTCGTGAGACGGAGAGTCAAAGGCCAGAGCCACGCCGTCACACACATGCTGGACATTGTTAAGCGCGCCGTCACCGGTATCGGACAATCCCCGAGGGGCGGTCGGCCAAGGGGCGTCGCGTTCCTGGCCGGTCCCACGGGCGTCGGCAAGACCGAGCTTGCCAAGACGATCACGAGCCTGCTGTTCGGAGACGACTCTGCCTATATCCGGTTCGATATGTCCGAGTTCAGCGCCGAGCATTCCGATCAGCGACTGATCGGAGCTCCGCCTGGCTATGTCGGATATGACGTGGGAGGCGAACTGACCAACGCGATCCGCGAAAAACCGTTCAGCGTCGTTCTCTTCGACGAGATCGAAAAAGCCCACCCGAGAATTCTCGACAAGTTCCTGCAGGTCCTTGATGACGGCGTTCTCACCTCGGGACGAGGCGATCGCGTCTACTTCTCCGAGGCGTTCATTGTCTTCACATCCAACCTGGGGATCTACGTGAGGGATTCCTCGGGCGCGCGGACTCCCAATGTGACCCCGGAAGAGTCGTTCGAGAGCGTCAAGAAGAAGGTCAGGAGCGAGATCGAGAAGCATTTCAAACAGGTTCTCAATCGCCCGGAGATCCTCAATCGAATCGGCGAAAACGTGATCGTTTTCGATTTCATCCGGTCAGAGGTAGCGAACGAGATCTTCGATCAGATGGTGGACGCCCTCCTGACGGACGTCCGGTCGCTCGGGTATGACGTCAGCCTGTCAAAGTCCGCAAACGACACGCTGCGCGGTCTATGTCTTGCAGACCTATCCAACGGCGGTCGCGGGATACGCAATCAGGTGGAGACGCATCTCACAAATCCATTGTCGCGCGCCTTGTTCGACGGCGGTGCGCAGACGGGCTGTCTCCTGATTACGGAGATCAGTGCCGGTTCGTCAACCAGCCTCCACATCGAGAGCGAGCCCTCGACGTGAGCACCAGCATTGATCTCTCGCGCATCCATTTTCCGGTCACCACCCTCGGTCCGGGCCGCCGGATCGGAATCTGGTTTCAGGGCTGCTCCATACGTTGTCCGGGATGCATCTCCATGGACACGTGGGCGCACGGACGCGGGACGACCACCGTCGATGAAGTGATCGAATCGATTTCCGCATGGAGTGCGATCGCAGACGGCATCACCATTTCCGGTGGCGAGCCCTTCGATCAGCCAGAGGCGCTCTTCGAGCTCACCGCAAGAATTAGAGGCTTTTTGGAAACGGACATACTCGTCTTCACGGGATACGAGTGGACTGCGGTTTCCGACCAAGTTGCCGGCTCGCCCGGGCTGATCGACGCGCTCGTGAGCGGCCCTTTTGCCAGGGAGGAGACGCTGACGCTTGCGCTCCGCGGCAGCGACAATCAGGAGCTTCACCTCCTCACTCCCTTGGGTAAGGCACGCTTCGCAAGCTTCGATCGCAGGCTGAAGGCCACAGACCGGACCCTCGACATCATGTTCGACGAGAATGGTGATGTCTGGTTTGCGGGGATTCCCAGGCGAGACGACTTCGGCCGGCTCCAACATTACCTTGAGAGTATTGGGGCGACCCTTGATACCTCCGAAGATAAACGCATCGCACCGCTGACGACATATATGAAATGATCCGACATTGCCCGAACTGCGACACTGAGCGTCCCCTCACCGAGCTTTTCTGTGAAGGCGTCATTGACGGTCACAATTGTGGGTGGGATCTCTCCACCATCGACATCACGGAACGTGGTGCGCCCAGGTCCCCTACACCTGCGCCGGCGCCGACACCCCAGACCCTGACGTGCCGAAACGGCCATCCCGTCTTCCCAGGAGACATCATATGTGGGGTATGTGGTGAGCCGATCGACACTGCCGCTGCCCCTGACGGGGAAGTCCAGCCACCCGTCTCTACCGAACCGCAACCGGCGCCGGTGCCTGAAACGATAGTCGAAGGTTGGCGGCTCTTCGACAGGATGCCATCTTCGAGTCTCGTCCGGGAGCGTTTCGCGGCTATCCGCGAGGCCGACGATCAACGTGGGGTGCTTACGCTATACGCTCCCGGGTCCGAGCCCGATCAAGCCGTATACGACGTCCTGCAAGGGCTTCCCCGCGACCACCTTCCTGAAATCTTCGTCCATGGCCGCTGGTGTGACCGGGCCTACGAGGTCTGCGAAGAGTTCGCCGACGGTTCTCTGGCCGACCTTGCAGTCGATCCGGCTGATCAGAGCTCGATCAGAACCATGATCCGGGAGTTGGCCGATTCCCTTCGCGCGCTGGCAGAAGCTGGACTACGTCATCGTGATTTGCGGCCGTCCGTCGTCTTCGTTCGATCACGCGATCCACTGGACCTTGTGATCGGCGGCTTCGGCTCGGCACGGCTGTCCGAATTCGACCTCGACATCGCCTCTCCCCTGGAAACGACACGTTACATGGCTCCCGAAGCGATTGCAGGCGGGGTTGCGCCGGCTTCCGATTGGTGGAGCCTGGGGATGATCGTGATTGAGAAGATCACGAAGGGAGCGTGCTTCGAGGGGATTAACGAACACGCCTTTTTGATCCATGTCTTGACGAGCGGCGTGCCGCTGCCCGAGGATCTAGACCCCTCGCTGAATCTGCTGCTGCGCGGTCTACTCGCACGCGATCGCCGCCGCCGATGGCAATGGAAGGAAGTCCAGGCCTGGCTTGCAGGCGAGCCGGTTTCGGCTCCCGACATGGAGGCGACCGGCGATACCGACGGCCGCGCCTCGATAACGCTGGGTGGTCGGCAGTACCGCGCTCCTCGTGCGTTTGCCTTTGCGGCGGCCGAGGCAAAAAACTGGGATGAGGCCCGAAATCTGGCCGCTCGAGGCGCAATTGCGACCTGGGCAAGCGATGCGGGGTTCGACGCCAAGATTGCGGCTGCGCTGCGTCAGCTCCTGAAGACAGAGGATCTCTCCGACGACCTGAAACTCTCCGTTTCCCTGAAGACGTTGAATCCGGCGATGCCGCTGATCGTCCGCGGCAACATCGTGACGCCTGGTTGGCTCCTTGACCATCCAGCGGATGGATACGCGCTCATTACCGGTCCGGTGCCCGATCTCCTTCATCGAATAGATCCTGAGGATTCGCTCTGGCGTTTGAAAGCACGCGCCGAGACCGTTCGCAAACGCCTCGATCAACTTGAAATCGCGGTCGACGAGGAAACGCTTCGGGTCCACCTCCTCTCGGCCTCAACCGCGCGCATGGCCGCACTTTGGGAGGAAAAGCGCAAGCTGCTTCCCGATACGGATCATGCGGGTTTAGCCTCCCTGATCGAACGAAGGCAGACGGCGGAGGAAGACCTGCTTATTCTCCTCGCCGCCTCCTCCAGCCAGTTCCGGTCGGCGGAGGAGATCATCGAAGAAGCTGCCAAGGAATCCTCCGGCGCCGGAGTACGATTCTCCCCCAAGGACGCCAAGGCCTACCTAGAGCGGCCACGCCGGGACATCTACCAAACGATTGACGAGCGCATCCAAAATTTCGCCAGGTGCGGAATACCGGTCGTGGACGAATGGGCCGATCAGTTCCGGCTGGACCGACGAATACCGCTCGGTCGTGCGTTGGCGATTCTGTCGGTGCCCGCCCAGCTTTGGCAACCGCTTCCGAAGCAGAGCTACGTCTCCACGATTCTCGAATTTTTCGCCAAGCGCATTTCCGGAGGCGTGCTACGGGGGCCGCTAACGCGGATGCTGATCGGCAAGTCGGCGCGTATCGACCTGATGGAGTTGAATACGCAGCGTCTGCCGGCGGCGGAAATTCTTGATGATCTGCTGGCGCGGACCGGCCGCATTGTGAACATTGATCCGGCAGCGTTCTCGGAGAACGATGGCCTCGAAAGAAGGCTACGCTCGCTCCATTCTCATGCCCTGCTCTACAAACGCGATACGGGCATTGACGGGCTCTACATGGGATTTCCGTTTGTTCTCATGCGCGATAGCAGGCCGAACGCCAAGCCACGGATCGCGCCAGTGCTGCTTTGGCCCGTGCGTGTTATTCCCGAAGTCGGCAATCGCGGACATATTATGCTTGGATATGGACGCGAGAGAAGCTCGGAGGCCGACGTCGAGCGCGTCATCCCCAATCCGGCGCTCGATGGCATCGTGGGAATTGAGGAGGCCAAGCGCTGGAAGGAAGCCGCAGAAGATCTGCTGACGCGCGCGACCCTATCGGTCCAGGACGTTATGGACGCGTTCAGCCCGCTTGCGACGCCTGCCAGCGACGAACTCGCCGCGTTGCCTGGAAAGGATGTCAAGGTCGCAGGGCACGAGCGGCGCCTCGTTCCTTCGGCGGTTGTCTTCCACCTCGCCTTCATGGGCCAGGCCGTCATGACGGACCTCGACTTCCTGCGCAAGCTGCCGCCGAAGGGGACGGCATTGGAAGCAGCGCTACGCCTCAATGAGCATGACGCGACCGCCAGCACCACCGCTCCGCAGCCGGTGCGCGAATTGGACCGATACTTTACGGCGGACAGTGACCCCTCCCAGGAGGACGCGGTCATCGAGGCCCGCCAAGCTCCGGGGCTGGTCGTTGAAGGTCCTCCCGGAACCGGGAAAAGTCAGACGATCGTCAACATGGTCGCAGATGCCATCGGAACCGGAAAATCGCTTCTGGTCATTTGCCAGAAGCAGGCCGCTCTCGAAGTCGTCCGGAAGCGATTGGACAAGGAGCGTCTGACGGACCGCTTTGTCATGATCACGGACGTCAATCGCGATCGCGAGACGATCATCAACTCAATCCGCTCTCAAGTGGAGACACTGCATATTCGCCTCGCGGGTGCCGTCCCGACGTGGAAACGCGATCGCGAGCGGCTGGCGGCGCGAATCGAGGCGCTCGAATCCGAGCTTGATCATCGGCAGACGGCGCTGCACGCCGTGGATGCGCGGACGGGCCTATCATATCGCGCCCTGCTCGCCGAGCTGCTTGCGATCGAGGCTAAGCACCCGAAGCCGATTGAGGCCCCTTCACTGCGGCCGCTGTTAGCGGAACTACATCCAGCCGACGTCGCCAGCATTGAGGAAAATTGCGGGCCTCTTGCCAAGCACTGGCTGCCTTCCCAGTTCGAGGGCAGCCCGCTTTCCGTCCTCAAGCCGTTCAATCCGGATAGGGGCACCATCGAAGCCCTCACTGACTCGCTGCGGGCTTTCGCCGAGACGGATGCACGACGCGAGCAGAGCGATGCCGAGACCCTGGACTGCCTGAACGGTTCGGACCCGGTCGCTCTTCGCACTTGGTCGCTGGACGCCGGGAAACTCCGTTCGGTCGGGACTCTCGCCACCTACCTGGGATACTGGCTGCCGCTGTTTCGGCCTTCCGCAGGGGAGACCTCCAAAGGAACGAGGATCTTGCACGAGCTCAAGGAGGTCGAAAACGAGCTCGCATCTCTGGATACGACGGCGTACGTCAAGGACTTCTCATCCCGACTGATCGCGGTCGACGAAAGCGAACTGCCGGCGATGATCGCGCTGGGAGAGAGGTTCTCAAGACAACCGACACTTATCGACCGGATAAATCCGTTGCGGTGGTCAGGGAGAAGGCGGCTGATGAAGATCCTGTCATCCTTGCAGCTCCCGCAAAAGGACGACGCGATCACCGCGCTTTACCGGACCGCGATGCTGGAGCTCGCTCTGCGCGCGCCGCGGGCGCGGCTTGGGGAGCACTTCACGACTCTGTTCGCCCGGCCGCCTGACGCCAACCTTTCCCCGGTAAAGCTCGCGGAGCTGGCCGCTCATCTGCATTCGTTGCTCAACAAGGTATACGAGCTTGTTTTGATCATTGATGCTTGTCCCGACCGAGCCGCCCTTGATCGGGCTGTGGTGACCCAGAAGAGCGAAGAACTGGACAAGTTCTTCGTCAGGACCGATTTGACACTGCGCAGGCATGACGGCCGGGAGCAAAGCCGTGCCGCGCTCGCTCGGCTCAACTCCTATTTCGATGAGCCCTGGCTTGGATCGAGACGCTCCGCAATTGAGAACGGGCGCTCAAATGCATCGGCCATCGCGCAGGTCGCCGACGCGCTGCCCATGCTCTCGAGCTATCAGGAGTACCGGTTGAGGTCGGCGCGCCTGGGTGAGACCGAGCGCGCAATCTTCGCGCTCTTGCGCTCGAAGGAGACCGACCTGCTAAAGCGCGATCTTGCCGATCTGGATGGGACGGTCCGTGGCACCATCGGCCGCGAAGCCCGTCTGGCGTGGAAGACTGCGCAGGAATCGGCAACCCCCGACATCTTGTTCGACGGCGAGGAAGTCCAGGCCAAGGTAAACGCTCTCGCTGAAGCGGATACGCAAATCCGAAGCTGCAACCGAGAGCTCCTCGTTCAAGGTATTGAAACTGCGAGGGTCGGCACTGCGACGAAATGGAGCGAGATCACGCGCCTGCGCGGTCCGCGAGCCCTGAGGCTCCGCGAATTCATTGAGCGCGGCGTTCCGCTCGGTCTCTTCGCCATCCGGCCTGTGTGGTTGATGACCCCGGATGTGGCAAGCCGGGTGCTTCAGCCGCGCGCCGGATTTTTCGATACCGTCATCTTCGACGAAGCTTCGCAAATGCCGGTCGAATATGCCCTCCCCTCGCTCTTCCGCAGCAAGCTCGTGATCGTGAGCGGCGACGAGAAGCAGATGCCTCCGACGTCTTTCTTCGCCAGCAAGGTAGAGAACGACGAAGCTGCGATCTTCGACGGCGAAGAGCCTGAGGAAGGAGCCACCGAAGAGGAGCGCGAGGTGTTCGCTGAAACGTGGAACCGGCGCGAGATCAAGGATTGCCCCGATCTCCTTCAGTTGGCCCGCGCCGTTCTGCCGAAGCGCACGCTCCAAGTGCATTACCGGTCGAAATATCGCGAGCTCATCTCGTTCTCGAACGCCTCGTTCTACGCGAACGGCCTCAGCGTTCCGGTCCGTCACCCCGAAGAGACGATCCGAAAGGTCAAGCCAATCGAAGTTATCCGGTCAGATGGTGTCTACAAGACGCAGACCAACGAGAAAGAAGCTGCGGATGTGGTCGAATATCTCTCCGAGATCTGGCAGAGCAAATCAACACCGTCCGTCGGCGTGGTCACATTCAACCGCAAGCAAGCCGACGCAATCGAGGATGCGCTCGAAGAGAAGGCGGAGACCGATCGGGCGTTCCGCGACGCACTGTTACGCGAACGAGAGCGCATCGAGGACGGGGAGGACATGAGCTTCTTCGTCAAGAACGTGGAAAACGTACAGGGCGACGAGCGCGACGTGATCGTTTTCTCCACCACGTTCGGGCGCAACGAGCACGGGACCTTTCGTAAGAATTTCGGCGCACTCGGCCATGTGGGAGGCGAACGGCGGCTGAACGTCGCCGTGACGCGCGCCAGAGAAAAGGTTGTCATCGTCACCTCGATTCCCGTATCGGAGATATCGGATCTGTTGACGCGACGCAGCGGGCCGCGAGTTCCGCGCGACTATCTGCAAGGCTATCTCGAATACGCCAGAATGGTGTCCGACGGGCTCGAAGAACCGGGCAGGACGCTGCTCCAACGTCTCATGACCGAGAAGCACGCAGGCGCTGACTACGCCAACTATGAAGAGGACGGCTTTACGAGATCCGTCGAGGAGTTTCTGGAGACTCAGGGATGGAAGCCAACAAGGGCCCAGGATAGCGGCGCGTTCAGCCTCGACTTCGCCATCAAGGACCCGCGCACGGGTCTATATGCCATAGGCGTGGAGTGCGATGCGCCACGGCACCGCCTGCTCGCAAAAGCACGAGCTCGCGAGATCTGGCGCCCGAGAGTGCTGTCGAAGGTTATCCCCTACGTCCACAGGGTCTCTTCATATACATGGGCTCATTCGGGAGAAGCTGAGCGGACCCGCCTCAGAACGGCCGTCGAAAATGCGCTTCGTGATGGAGGAAGATTTCAATGAGCGGCCCAAAAGCCTTCAGAATAGTCACCCGCGCTGAAGTCATTGCGATCTGCCGGCGCGATCTCGCGCGACTGGAAGCCACAATCGAGAACTGGTCGTTGGCTTGCAAGCGCAACGGAACCATCGAACAGCAGGACATCGATAAGGTGATGGCTCGGAGGGACGAGCTTCGCCGCCTGCTTGACGCCGACCGCTTTGTGGACCTGCAAAAGCAGGTCGCCGGCGAGATCTCTTATTTGAACACCGATATCGAACATCGTGCTGAGAGAGCCGCGCAAGCCGAGGCTCGATCGCGACAGGATCTGCGGCGAACCAAAGCAGCGGCTGTTGCGGTGATCGCAAGGTTGGAAGCCTCGGGCATACAGGTTCCCGACGGTCTCCAGATAGAGCTAAGATCAGCTTCGCGTGACCGGCTTGATGCAGCGGTCTCGAAGGCACTCCTGCTACTACAGCCCGCCAATCCGCCGGAAGGTGTCAAGGCAGGACAGCGCGAGCTTGCCCAACGCCTGGGCGCCGGCGAAGGTCGCGTTACTCTCGAGGACTGGATGTCCCGGCACGCGCGGGACAATGCTGATCCCGTCCTGTCGCGGGTCGATTACCTCCTTGGTGAGTTGAAGAGTCTAGGCGTCGATCCGAGTCCGTTCTCCGCTCGTATCACCGCTTTGGAATCCGAAGCCCCATCGCGGCAGACGCTTGTAGCTGACAGCTTGCTCCTTGACCTGACTGCGACAGTGAAGACGGCCCGCGAGCGCCAGCGGCTCGTCGCGGACCTCCGTGAGCGGCAGGCTGAGCTTTCGCACATGAAATCACCCGATGCAGTGGCCCTGTTAGCCGACATAGCAGGGGCGCTTGGTGCAGAGTCCGGCAGAGAGGCAGACCTTGTCAAGCGTGCCGATATGCTGATCGACGCGGAGGTGCGCGCCATCGCCGCTGAGGAACGGCGACGGACGGTGCTCGAAGGACTTACCAGCCTGGGCTATGAGGTGTCCGAGGGAATGGCGACCGCTTGGGTGAAAGACGGACGGGTCGTTCTGCGAAAAGCTGCCAATCCGGGCTACGGGGTCGAACTTTCGGGCGGTGCGCAGTCCGACCTTCTTCAAGTCAGGGCGATCGGGATCGGAGACCCTGCGGTCGCCCGCGATCGCCTCCGCGACCGGGATATGGAAACGATATGGTGCGGCGAATTCGAACGCTTGCAGGCCTTGGTTGCCAAGGGCGGAGGCAGCCTGTCGATCCAAACTGCCCACCCCGTCGGCCAGTATCCGCTGAAGATCATACCTGGCCCAAGCCCTGCCGCTGAAGCAGACGTCTCTGAAGGTCTTCTTCGGTCTCTACCGCGCTGACGATGGTCCACTGACAGCCGCCTGCTATCTAACGAAGCACGGTCGCGGGGAAGCTAGGTGCCCGAAGCTTTGCAACATACGCGCAAGATCGCTTGATGATCTTCGCAAGATTGATCGGCGCGGACGGCGCTGGCTCGCGCATGGCGTTTCCACGTTGCCAGGCTCTATACGGACTTTGATCGTTTGTTTACTCTGCGTTGCTGGATTTCGTCCAAGAAGGATCGCAAGTCATCTTTGGGGAGAGGCAATATGAACGCGCATTTGTTGCCGAGACCGTTAAACGATGTACCGACGGCATACGCGCGGTCGTGGTTGGCAATCCAGACGCGGTCGTGGATATCATTTGTGACGTAAGTTCGCACACGAATGCCTCGGCGCTTGACCATATCGTTCATCTCGAGCGCCACGTCTTGCTGTCTCTGCTTTTCTGCTCGGAAGATCTCGATTTCGGCGAGCGTGGACGGCAACACGGATTCGATGGAGGCAACGTAGTCTCTGGCCGATGGTCCACGGCGAGGCGCAAGCAAAAGATACGGATCACAAATGGTCAGGTGACGGGCTCCCTGCAAGCATCCGCTCAAATGATGCAAAGCCCGCGCTCGCGCCGTAGCGCCGATACCAGTGATAAATTCTACGACGGTCTCATCGCTTGTGTCGGCCAACCGACAGCGGCTAAGTTCTCGGCGCTCAAGAAGCCGGTCGAGCTTTTCGTCGATCTCCAGCAGAAACGAAAGGGGCGCGACAGGTATGAAGTGATCCAAATCCTCCGAGACAAGTCCAGGTTCTGTCGCTGCATTCTCGAGCCGATTCGCAAGTGTACGAAGAGCCCCAATCAACGCCTGCCTTGAGTGCTGCACAGCACATCCCTCCCCTCATTCCAGCAACCATCTACTGCTGTGCATCATTCACACCGACTTCGTGCGGGCGCAAGGACGGTTTGGGCCGGTATATTCGCGGGAGGCATCCAACCGAGCCGAGCGAATTTCACTCTCCACATCATACAAGCCCAGATCAATTCTTGTTGTGGTCTCGGCGTCACCCAGGCATTTGCTGAACTACTCGCCAAGTAATTTGGTCAAATGTACGGAGAGCGCTTCGGCTATTCGCGCCAAAACAAGCAAGCTTGGATTGCGCTTCCCACGCTCAATGCCTCCGACATACGTGAGGTCTATCTCGGCTTCGAAGGCAAGTTTCTCCTGGGTCATTCCTCGTTCTTGGCGAATCCTCCGCACATTTTTGCCGACGATTTTGCGCCAATCCTGCATTGCAGGATCGAACATGGTGGGGCATATAGTCTCTAGGGATTATAGTCCCTATCGATGAGATTCCATGATAAAGGCGACACCGCCTTAGAAGAAATGTCATGTGGCCTGATCACAAGCTGCGTCTAGCCCCCTTCGCCGAATGTGGAAAAGCCACTTCGACGGTTGGATATCGAGATGTTTCAAGTGGGATGGTGGTGGCTTCGGTTGACCTTCCTGCTGAGCTGATCGAACGAACAGTTATCGATAATGTCTCGATTGAAATAAGCTTGTCTGCGGCTGGAGAGATAACTTCTACCGCGAGCGGCATGGCGTCTAACTTCTGCTCTACAAACAGGACTATTTCACTTGACCATCTCGTCGATATGCTCCTGGAGCGCGACAATCTCCACATGGAAGAAACGACGGAGATTGAACTGGGAATATTGCTCGAAAGGCTTCAGAAGTCGATCTCCGCGGTCCAGCGCGCGATAGCTATCATCAATCCGGCCACGAGCTAGCAGGCTCATATTAAGAGGATGCGCTGTCCGCGGCCGCTATCCTCTTGGCCCTTCGAAAATCTGCATCACCCTCGAGAAATGCCTCGAGTATAAACGGTATCAGCTCCGCGACTTCCTCCCGACTGCCGTAAGTCTCGGCATAAAAGTCAGCATACTCGCGCAGCCGCTTTGCAAGGCTCGGCGCCAGTACAACATTCATCTTCACCGGCGTCCGATCGGGCAGTTTCGCAAGCTTCATATCGTCATCTGCCCTTAGCTGCCGATTGACCGTCCTGGTATGGCTTCAGCACCAGATCCTTCGAAACAATCACCCGCAGCGGCCAACCTGGCCGCACCGTGATCGTCGGCTGAACGTCGAGTTCGCGCTCGACTAGGCGCTGCCCCGCACGATTGGTCGTCTGCTGCGTGCTTTCCCGCAGGGCCTTCACAAGATCGCTTTCGTCGTTGCCGATCGATAGCTGAGTCCCCACCCCGATCAAGGTCGCCAGGGCCACGCCTTTAAGCAATTGCCAGGTATGAAAGTCCACTTGGTCCTCGAGCCCGGCGTAGCCCGCAACGTCTGTAGCCGGAAGATTCTCGATCACGATCGAATTGCCGTTAGGCAGGATGAGCCGTGTCCAGACGACCAGCGCCCGCTTCTGGCCAAAGGCGACGACGCTATCGTATTTGCCTACGAGCCGCGTTCCTTGGGGGATCAAGAGATGCTCACCCGTTACCGTGTCGTAGACGTTCTCGGTGACCTGACCGATGGTAGCCCCGGGCAAGTCCGAGTTCAGTCCCGTGACGAGGCTCGCCGGGATGATCGATCCCGCCATCACCGCATAGATGGATGGTGCTGGTTTGAGCGCATGGGGATTGGTGGTTTCCGTGTCGGCTTTCGCTCCCACAAAGGCCAGCTTTCGCGCCTGCGATGAGGGAATGATCTCGCTGGAGCGGTCGACCATCGCCCGCGCTGTCTTTGCGAGTTCCGCAGCGGACGGCCCTGTATCGGGCGTTGAAGGCCGGAATGCGGATGGGGAAGCAGCCGGCGCTTCGGTTGTGCTTGCCTGCTTGCGCTTGTCCTGTTTCTCCGACAGGCGGACGAACAAGCCCGACTCCTTTGCCTGCTGAGCGACCCGCGTCTGCCGGATCCGCTCAGCCCGTTCGGCATCCTCCTCCGGATTCGTCCGGAAGCCCGCGTCCGACGCGACACCCGCCTTCTTCTCGTTCTCGGCAAAGGCGCGGCCGATATCCCCAGGCGACGGCGGTCCAAGCCGCGGCGTCGATGGCGGCAATTCCTCATAGGACTTTGGCAGTTTGCTCAAGCCCTCAGCTGTCTGCTTGCGGTCGGTATTGTAGAGCTCTGTCCGCTCCGACTGCTTGAAAGAGTGCGGCCGGAGCGCAATGAGTATCGCCCCACCGACGAATAGTGCCGCGACGGCGCAGCCGATCATGAGAGCACGCCTGTTGAGCCGCCGAACTGGCCGCGGTCGCGCCCGCAGCTCAAGCGGCTCCGGATCCTGATCCAAGCTCGTCATGAGGCGCTCCCGGTGCTGAAGCTCTGCGACACCGGCCGCGCATCGATACGGATGATCCGGACAATACGCTGCGGATTTTCGCCGAGACGAAGCTCGGCGGCGCCGAACATCCGATCGACGATGTAGTAGGATCCGCGGACGCGGTAGTTGACGAGGTTCGGCCGGCCATCGGCTCCGGCAACAAATAACGGCGGCGCCTCGCCTTGCGACAGGCCGGACGGCATCTGGATATAGACCTTGCGGCCGTCGTCGAAGGCGCGCACGGGCCGCCAGGGCGGATCGTCTCCTTCAATCCGATAGCGGAAATTCAGACTGTCGAGCCGTACGCCGCGATCGGCGGTCCGCTCCTCGCTTTCTTGGGCTGCGACATTCTGCTTGTGGAGGGCGACGAGCGTATCGGTCGGATAGGTCCATGAGATGGACGCCATGTACGTCTGCTTGGTCGAGACGAGCTCGAGGTGATAAGCCCGCCGATCGGTCAGGACCACGAGGTTCGTCTGAATATCCGGCAACGTCGGCTTGACCAGTATGTGCACACGCCGGGAAGTACCCTGCCCACTCAAGGTATCGCCGACCACCCAGCGAACCGTATCGCCCGTGGATACGTCGATCAGCTCCTCGCCCGGTTGAAGCGCGATGGTCGAGACCTTCTCGGGGCTCGCATAGAGCCGGTAGAGCGCGCCTTCGGTCCAGGGATAGACCTGGATGGCGTTGATGTATCCGGCGCGCGTCGGCTCCATCCGAGCCGCCTTGTTCGCCTTGGCGATCGCCTGCTCCGGCGGTAGTTTTTCCTCCTTGGCGCCCTTTGCCGGAAGCGGCTTCAGTTGGCCCGGCAACGGCAGGATCTTGGGCGTCTCGACGACTTGCACCGGCCCCGGCGGATCGGCTTCTGGAAACCCCTTCTCAAAAACCATTTCGTCATAAGGCGCTTCGAGGTTGAGCTTGGTGGCGCATCCGGCAAGGCCAAGTGACAAGGCAAACACGCTGGCCGACGCGAGCTTCGTGAGGGTCTTGGAATTCATTTGGCGTCTCCAATGAGGTCGCGCGACCAGTTGAGGGAATGGACGTAGAGACCGAGAGGGTTCTTCCGCAGCGTTTCGGCATCTGCGGGCGGCTTGAGAACGGTGGTGACGAGACCGGTGAAGCGCTCGGTCTTTGCGATCGCACCGTTCTCGTAGGCGTTTTCCTTCCAGCGGATCTCGAAGCTGTCGCTTGACGCACGCACGACGGACGTGACTTCGGCGGTCACGGTCTTGGAGCCGATCTTCGTGAACGGGTCGGCTTCCCGCGCGTAGTCGTTCAAAGCCTGCGCGCCACGATCGGTGACGAAGTCGTAGGCACGCAGCCAGTTCGCCCGGACGATGACCGGATCGATGGACAGAGACCGAACGTTCTCGATGAACCGCGCAAGGAAGTGTGCAATTTGCGCATCCGACGGCTGGTAGGCTTCGAGCGCCGGCCCGACTGCGCGGACTTCACCGAGCCGATCGACCTCGACCACGTAAGGGACGACCCCGGAGCGGGCGATCTGGGTAAAGATCGTCAGTCCGAGAACGCCGGACAGACCGATGGCTGTTAGTGCCGCCAGCCGCCAGTTGCTCGCTTGTACGCGCGCGGAGCCCAGCCGCTCGTCCCAAACCTGAGCGGCCTTTTGATAGGGGGTTACCGGCTCTGGCGTCTCGCCATAGCGAACAGACACGCGCTGAAAGGGATGGCCTGCCATATCCTACTCCTCCCCCAGCTTCGGGCCCGAAGAATGCCCGCCCTTGTCCCCCTCCTTCAGGGTGTGAGCAGCGACCTGAGCTGCTTCCCTTGCGTGTCCCCGTGCTGACGAGATCGCGGCACGACCTGCGCTGGAAGCAGCCGCTCCGTTCGTTGCACCGCCTGTGCTCGAGCTTGAGAGCTGATCCACGGTTGAAGCCCGGGCTGCCGTGCCCGCAGCCGAAGACGCTCCGGTGAGCGACGCTGCGGACCGAACCGCAGCCATTGAACCGCCAGCCGCAATACGCAGCCCACCAGCGGCTACCGCTCCGCCGCCGATCGCGATAGCAGCAGCCCCCGCCACCGTTCCCGCGGCGGCACCGGCGCCAAGCTGAGGTGCACCTGAGACCAATCCCGCCGCGATTCCTGGGCCGAAGATCCCAAGGCCGAACAGCGAAAGGGCCGCAAGCAACAAGCTCATGGCCGACACGATATCGACCGGCCGCGACAACGTGCTCGCGAGCTGACCGAAGATGGTCGAGCCGATGCCGATGATGATCGCGAGAACCATCACCTTGACCCCTGAGGCGACCACGTTGCCGAGCGTCTTTTCTGCCAGGAACGCGGTCTTTCCCCACAGCGCAAACGGCACGAGAATGAAGCTTGCGAGCGTCGTCAGCTTGAATTCGATCAGCGTGACGAAGAGCTGCACCGACAGGACGAAGAACGCGAGCACGATCAAGATCCAGCAGAACAGCAGGATCAGGATCGTCGGCAGATTGGTCAGCACGTCAAAGCCTGAGAATTGGCCGGTCTCCTCCAGAAGTGGATGAGCCGCCGTAAACCCGGCCGAGGCGACAAAGCCCGGCCGCGCCAAGTCGGCCGCACTTAAGCTCCCGCCCGATGCCTTCAGTCCAATGCTGGAGAACGACGCGAAGACAATATCGGCAAGGCTCTTGAAGTTGCCGATGATGAACGCGAAGGCACCGACATAGAGCACCTTCTTGGCGAGCGTGACGAGGATGTGGTCGTCGGCACGCATGCTCCAGGCAAGTCCGGCAAGCGTCAGGTCGATGCCGATCAACGTGGAACTCAGGAATGAGACATCGCTGGACAGAAGACCGAAGCCGGAGTCGATATAGCGCGAGAATGTCTCGGTGAAGCGGTCAATGACAGAGAGATCAGCCATGGCGCCCTCACCTACTTGCCGCCGGCGTAGGCATGGCCGTCACCGATGAAGCGGTTAAACCGCTCCTTCGCAGCGGCTGATGATGCCTGTTGTTCGGCCGCACGCAACGTGTCCGCGCGCGCCTGGGTCGCAAGCAGCGCCTGGGTCTGCAATGACTGCTTGATCTGAAGGCCGAGCAGCTCGTTGCCGGACTGTTGAGCCTGCAGCGAGCCGACTGCAGCTGAAGAATTGGCCATTAGCGTTCGAAGCGTCTGCCCATCCTGGTCCAGAGAGCTGACGATCGCCGACTGAATGGTGAGGGACTGCTTCAGCCCGTCGTAGCTGTTGTCCCAGCGCGATGTCGCGTCCTGAACCATCTTGTCGGACGAAACGGCCGCCGCATATTGGCGGGGGTAAAGGCGTTCGAAATCCTGCTGGCTCTTCTGAACATCGAATGAGAGGTTTTTCGCCTGAGCGATCAGGCTGTTCATCTGAGTGATTGTCGAAGTAAGCTGACCGACCACGCTTGTGGGAAGGCTCGTGAGGTTCTTGGCCTGATTGAGCAGCGACTGCGCCTGGTTTTCGAGGCTCCTGATCTGATTGTTGATCTGCTCAAGCGCACGCGCGGCGGTCAGAAGATTCTGGCTGTAGTTCGTAGGATCAAAGACGATATCGAACGCTCCGAGCCGTCGGGACCCGTTCACGGCGATGACAAATGATAGTATTGTCGTTATGATAATCCTTGAGGTTGTACCCAAGAACGTGCGGCCGATACTTTCGAGCATGGAATACTCCAGGGATTGAGGTTGAGGTCAGATCTCGTGGGCTTGTTCGAAGGTGCTGATCAGGTTTGCAGCCCAGTGCATGTCTCGTTCGGCGAGATAGCGCTTGGCAAAGTGATGGGGGCCGGAGCGGGACAGGACAGCGTCGATCGCTCGTTGATCCTCGGGCGAGGATGCCGCGACCAGGGTGAGCGCCACCGGTCCGAGGCCAAGTTCGAACAGGCGGTTGCCGGCACGTGACTGCAGATAGTAGTCGCGCTTGGGGAATGCCTCCGCGATCAGGCGAATCTGCGTGTCGTTCAGACCGAACCGGCGATAGGTCTCTGTCTGGGTCGGCTCCAGCGCACGAGGATTCGGGAGGAAGATCCGGCTGGGACAGGATTCGATGATCGCGGGCGCAATCTGGCTGTCGGCGATATCGGCCAGCGACTGGGTCGCAAAAATAACCGAGACGTTCTTCTTGCGCAGCGTCTTCAACCATTCGCGAATGCGGCTCGCGAACAGCGGGTCGTCCAGGAACACCCAGGCTTCATCCAGCACCAGCAGCGTGGGCCGGCCGTCGAAGCGATCTTCGAGGGTGTGGAAGAGATAGGTCAGGACGGGCGCCACCAAGCCTGGCAAAGCCATCAGCTCTTCCATCTCGAAGGTCAGCACGTCCGCGCCGGAAAGACGGTCGGCATCTGCATCGAGGAAGCGGCCGTAAGGCCCTTCAAGCGTGTAGGGCTGAAGCGCCTGACGTAGCGCGTCGCGGGCAAGCAGCGCCACGAGTCCGGTCATCGTCCGCTGCGGGACCGGCGCGGAGCCAAGGCTCCTCAGCGCCGACCAGAGCGTCTCCTTGACTTCGGGCGTCACGGTCACGCGCTCATGGGCGAGCACGCCGCAAAGCCAGTCCAGCGCCCAGAGTCTCGCCCCCCTCCTCGGCGACATCCTTGAGCGGCTGAAACGCGATCCCGCCCTTGGCGCCTAGCTCGTACCAAGCCCCCGACAAAGCCAGCGTGGTGGCCCGTGCCGACCGGCCCTTGTCAAAGGTGATCAGTTGAGCGTGTGGGTAGCGACGGAATTGAAGCGCGAGCATCGAAAGCAGGACCGACTTGCCCGCCCCTGTGGGGCCGACAATGATCGTATGCCCTACATCGCCGGCGTGGAGCGACAATCGAAACGGGGTCGCGCCCTTGGTCTTGGCGATCAGAAGCGGCGGGCCGTCAAGGTGCTCACACCGCTCAGGTCCGGCCCATACCGCCGACAATGGGCACATATGGGCGAGGTTTAGCGTGTGAACGATCGGCTGGCGGATGTTGGCATAGGCTTGCCCCGGCAGACCTCCGAGCCAGGCTTCAACCGCATTGACGCTTTCGCGGATCGCCGTGAACCCGCGGCTATTGATCACCCGCTCGACCGCGCGGATCTTCTCCTCCGCTTGATGCGAGTCCTCGTCGCTGACGGTGACGGTCGTCGTGATGTAGCCGAAGGCAACCAGATCGTCGCCAAGCTCGGAGAGAGCTGCGTCGGCGTCGAGAGCCTTGTTGCTGGCGTCGGTGTCGAGCAGCGCCGCCTGCTCGTTGAACATGACCTCTTTGAGGATCGCGGCAAGCGACTTCCGCTTGGCAAACCATTGCCGCCGGTAACGTGACAGTGTCGCGTTCGCCTGGGTGCGATCGAGCGGAATGAACCGGGTTGCCCAGCGATAGGCAACGCCGAGCCGGTTCAATTCATCGAGCAGGCCCGGAAAGGTGACGTGCGGAAATCCGAGGACGGTGAGAACGCGAAGATGGCTCCGCCCGATTGCCGGCGACAATCCGCCGGTCAGCGGCTCGTCGCTCAGGAAACAATCCAGATAGGCCGGAATTCTGGGAACGTTGACCGGGTGGCGCTTGGTCGAGACGCAGCTATGAAGATAAGTCAGCGTCTCCGCATCGTTCAGAGGCCAGATCTCGGGCAAGACCGACGAGAGCAGGTCGATCGCCCGGTCGGTTTCCTGGATGAACCTTCGAAGATGATCGCGATAGCCCGGCTCCTCGCTGTCAAATCTTCGCTGGCTCTCAGTCTCGCCCTCATGAATGTCGTGCTGAGCGGGATCTTTGCCTCGGCCGACGTCAATAGCGGACTGGCCGCGCCGAAAGCGCTGTCCTTCTCCCTGCGCCCGCCCCCTTTCCTTCGGGCGCTCAAGGAACAGGCCCTCAAGGCGCGAGATCCGCTCGGCGGGCGGCAAGTACGTCAAGGTCAGATGCCACACACTCTCGAAGTGCTGCCCGCCAGGACGTGACGGATCCTCCCACGCCACCCCAGCGGCGCCTTCAAAAGCCGCCCGCCGCTCTTCATCCACCAGCCAGGACACCGCATCGGGAAATTCCGACCTCGGATATGCGGACGCCGGAATGCGCGTGGCATCAAAGAACAGAGCCCAACCTGAGCCAAAACGCTTCAGCACGTTGTTGACGCGTGAGGCGACGCTCATCAGCTCAGCCTCGGTCGCGCTGTCGAGGTCCGGTCCGCGGTAGCGTATCGTCCGTTGGAAGCTGCCATCCTTGTTGAGGATGACGCCCGGTGCGACCAAGCACGCCCATGGCAGCCAATCAGCCAGCCGATACGCATGGCTACGGAATTCTCTCAGGTTCAACATGCGAGCCGCCCTTTATGCTTGGTGTGACGGATGGCGACTTCAACGAAGGCCGGGTCCCGCTTTGCGAGCCAAACGGCCGCACCGTGGCCCATGACCCAGAGCACGAGGCCTGCCAGCCAAAGCCGCAAGCCGAGCGCCAGCACGGCCGACAAGGTCCCGATCAGGATGGCGGCCGCACGCGGCGCGCCGCCGATCAGAATCGGCTCGGTCAGTGACCGGTGGAGCACGAGTTCAAAGCCATCGGGGCGCATCAGATCAGTGCTCCGCCACCGAACGAGAAAAACGAAAGGAAGAAGGAGCTCGCCGCAAAAGCGATCGAGAGGCCGAACACGACCTGGACCATCTTGCGAAACCCGCCGGAGGTGTCGCCGAAGGCCAGCGATATGCCGGTCACGGTAATGATGATGACCGCGACGATTTTGGCGACAGGCCCCTGCACAGATTCCAGGACGCGCTGAAGAGGAGCTTCCCACGGCATGCCCGAGCCGGCGGCGTGCGCCGCCGAGACACTGAGCAGCATGCAGGCCGAGGCAGCGCCGAACTCCATCAAGGGAAGCCCGGTCAAGGAGCAGAAGCCGCGAAGACGCGAACGCACGTAAAGACGCAGTCGAATTGACATTATGCAGTCTCCTTCAGGTCAGGGGCGGTGGGAGGTGTTTGGAAGTCCGAGCGGGGTCTCGAGCAGGTAGTCGCCCGACGGATCGAGGCCTTTGAGCTCTGCGACGGCCTCGATGCGCCGTGCGGGACCCCGTCCCTTGATGAACACAACAAGGTCGATCGCCTCGGCAATGAGCCGGCGCGGCACCGTTGCGACCGCTTCCTGGATGAGCTGTTCGATCCGGTAAAGCGCAGCTCGTGCCGAATTGGCATGGACCGTGGCAATTCCGCCGGGGTGGCCCGTATTCCAGGCCTTCAGCATGTCGAGAGCTTCGGCCCCCCTCACCTCGCCGACGATGATGCGGTCGGGCCGCAAGCGCAGCGTGGAGCGCACGAGATCGGCAAGGCTCGCCACGCCCGGCTTGGTCCGGAGCGTCACGGCGTCCTTGGCTTCGCAGCGCAGCTCGCGGGTGTCTTCGATAATGACGACCCGCTCTTCGAGGCCGGCGATCTCCGCAAGAAGCGCATTGGCAAGTGTCGTCTTGCCCGATCCAGTGCCGCCGGCGATCAAGATGCTGCGCGCCTCAGTGACCGCGGCGGTCAACACCTTCGCCATTAGCGGCGAGGCAATCTGCGCCTTGACGTAGTCAGACAAGCGAAACGTGGTCGTTGCGGGCTTTCGGATGGCAAAGCACGGCGCGAGCGAAACCGGCGGCAAGACGCCTTCAAAGCGTTCGCCGGTTTCGGGAAGCTCCGCCGAGATGATTGGCGACGAACCGCTCGCTTCCGCCCGCACGTGGCTCGCGACCAGCCGGATGATCCGCTCGGACTCGTGCGGCGTCAGAGCGACGCCGGTATCAGTGCGGCCCGTGCCATGCCGGTCAAGCCACAGCTTCCCGTCTGGATTGACCATGACCTCGACGACATCAGGTTCCTCCAAGGCGAGCGCGATAGCTGGTCCCATCGCGGTCCGCAGCATGCCGCGGCGGCGTTCGCGGGTCTCTGGCGAGAGGAGGTCAGACATTGCCGACCTCCTCTCGCCCTGCCGGAGAATGCTCCGGCGGCTCACCCGTCGCGCTTTGCGCGCGGGATCCAGTATCGCTGGCTTGGACAGCGCCCAGAGGGGCGCCCTCCTCGAGGTTGCGCATGAAGAGATCGGGCTTGGAGGCGCTGACACGGTCCATGACGTCGGCGACAAGCCGGCCACCGGAGGCGACGCGTTTGCCGACCTGAGCGACAAACATCTCGAACCGCTCGCGGCCCAGTGCACGTGCTGCGTCCTGATCTTGCGACGGCAGCGGCGGGGTGATGGTCAGGTAGTAGCGGATGAAGAGCGCGATGGTCTCCGCCAGGACGCCGAGGTCTCGGTCGGCCCGTTCCACTTGCCGGCTGATCCGGTCCAGCCTTCGGATAAGCGCCGCATCGCCGCTCGTGTCCCGCTCAGGGTTGAGGAAGCGATCCAGCGCCGCATCGACAATGGCTGACTTGTTGGCTCCGGGACGCTTGGCTGCGAGCTCGAGGCGTTGCGCCACGCTATCGCTGACATAGGCCGACAGTTTCGGTTTCATCGGGGGATGCTCTTCAGAAAGAGGGAAGAAGGTCGTCGTCGTCGCGGGTGACGGCGTGGGCTCGGCGTACGGCGCTGGATGCGTTTGCGGCCTGCTGCATCTGGCTGCGGTCAGCTGCGACGTCGGACTCATCATCAAGCAGCCGCTCCTCGAAGACGCGAGCCTCGCTCACAGCAGGTGCGGCTTCGTCGAACAACGCCAGTTGCTGCTTGAGACCGCCCTCCTCGCCTCCAGCCTGCATGAGCTCGCGATAAGGCAGCGTCGCCAGGCGAAGGTCGGTGGTGCGCACCTCGCCGCGCCAATCGTCAGTGCGGGCCGGCGGCCGGTCGGCATATTCGTCATCCGCCAAGGATGGCGGCTTGCGCAGGCGGTTGACGAAGTTTGCGTCCTCATAATGCCGGAGCTTGATCGCCCGGACCGGTGCAAGGCCCGAAACCAAAACGATGGCCTGGTCGGGCGGCAGCTGCATCACTTCGCCTGGCGTCAGCAAAGGACGCGCGGTCTCCTGGCGGCTGACCATGACATGGCCGAGCCAGGGAGCCAGCCGATGACCGGCATAGTTGCGCTGTGCACGTAGTTCGGTTGCGGTCCCAAGGGCGTCCGAAATGCGTTTGGCGGTGCGCTCGTCGTTGGCGGCAAAGGCAATACGGACGTGACAATTGTCCAGGATCGCGTTGTTTTCGCCGTAGGCCTTTGCGATCTGGTTGAGCGATTGCGCAATCAGATAGGCGCGGATGCCATAGCCGGCCATGAACGCGAGAGCGCTTTCGAAGAAGTCGAGCCGGCCAAGTGCCGGAAACTCATCCAGCATCATCAGGAGCTGGCGGTGCGTGGGGCCACCGGCCTTGGTATTCAGCGTCTCGGTCAGTCGGCGGCCGATCTGATTGAGGATCAGCCTGATTAGCGGTTTGGTGCGGCTGATGTCCGAAGGCGGAACGACCAGATAAAGCGTGACCGGCTTGTCGGCACTCACGAGATCCGCGATGCGCCAGTCGCAATTCTCCGTGTTTCGGCTGACGACGGGATCGCGATATAGTCCGAGAAAGCTCACGGCGGTCGAGAGAACGCCGGAGCGCTCGTTCTCGGACTTGTTCAGAAGCTCTCGTGCGGTCGCGGCGACGACGGGGTGTACTTTCGGCTCCGCCTCGGTGCCGAGGTGATTGGTTGCCAGCATGATCCTGAGCGTCTTTTCGAAGGACTGCGCGGGGTCGGCCAGGATCTCGGTGACGCGGGTGAGCGTCTTCGTCTCTTCTGCATAAAGGACGTGCAGAATGACGCCGACCAGCAGCGAATGACTGGTCTTTTCCCAATGGGTACGGCGTTCGAGCGCGCCTTCAGGGTCGACCAGGATGTCAGCGATGTTCTGGACGTCGCGGACTTCGGCCGCTCCTTTGCGCACCTCAAGCAGCGGATTGTAGCGGGCGCTCCGCGAATCCGTGGGATTGAACAACAGGCAATGCGAGAACGTCGATCGCCAGCCGGAGGTCAGTTCCCAGTTTTCGCCCTTGATGTCGTGCACCACCGCCGACGACGTCCACGAGAGCAATGTGGGCAAGACCAGTCCGACGCCCTTGCCCGACCGCGTTGGCGCAAAGCACATGACGTGCTCCGGGCCGTCGTGGCGCAGATAGTTGTTTTCAAGACGGCCTAAGAAAACGCCCTTCGACGCGAACAAGCCGGCCGCCTTGATCTCCTTCGCCATCGCCCACCGAGCCGAACCGTAAGTCGTCACCATCTGGCTTTGGCGCGCGCGCCACACCGAATTGACGATCGCAAACAGCGCGCCCGCGATGCCACCGGTGGCGGCGATGGCTCCGCCCTCCTCGAATATCTCGGGCGCATAGGCCTCGTAGGCGAACCACCACTCGAACAATCGCCAAGGCAGATAGACGCGATAGCCGACGATCAGGAACCAGGGCTCGCCCAGCCGCTGCTGATAGCCGAGAGCTGCAGCGGTCCATTGCGTCGCGCCCCACGTCGACACCACAACGATGCTGAACACGACGGCGATCTGACCGACATAGATTTTTGCTGGAAACATCTTCCGCCCCACTCACTCGCTACTTGCGAGCGCGATGAAAAGCGGGAGCAGCCCGAGCATTCAACCGGAATAAAAATCGCGGTCGGCAACGAGATCCGTGTCGGTCAAACTCATCAATGCGAGATCGACGATGCGCCAGTTTCAGCGTGGTCGAGGAAGCGGCTCAATAGAAGGTGAACGGCCTGACTAAACTGGATCAATCCTCCGGCTCGAATGATTGCTCAGCTCACCGACATCGCGAGCAAGGAAGCGATGCGAATCGAATGATCTCGTTAGCGCGTCTATTTTCGATTTTGCGGCATCAACCGAGAATCCGAAGACGGGCCGGTTATACTCATTCCGCGAAACGAGTATAATTTCGCGCGAGAGATCGGCCCTTCAGCTATCTCGTCGTCGCGCCATGCCGTCTCATTGACGCACCTTGGCAAAGCAATCGTCGCAAAGGACGTTCACGCGCAGCGGATTTGCGAGGCCGAACGTGTCGGGGCGGGTCGTTAACGAAATCGCAACCATGCCCGGGGCGCCAACGAGATGCGGGGAATAGCCCCTCTATTCTCCGCAGAAAATGCGGCAAATCCCCTTGCGGATGCGGGGAATAGCCGCCATATTCTCCGCAAGGAGTGCGGAGAATGACAACCTACATCCACCAATTGCCCAATTGGCCCCACTTTTCCTGGGATTCCGACGCTTTGGCGAAGCAGCTCGCAGCCGTCCGGCTCAAGCAGGGCCAGCTCATCGGCCGGATGCAGACCCTTGGGTTCCCCCAGCAGGAAGAGGCTGTCCTGACCACGCTGACCGAAGAGGTCCTCAAGTCCAGCGAGATCGAGGGAGAGAAACTCGACAAGGAGGCGGTGCGCTCGTCGCTGGCGCGTCGGCTTGGCATGGACGCGGGCAGCTTGCCCTCGGCAGACCGCAATGTCGAAGGCGTTGTCGAGATGATGCTCGACGCCACTCAGAAATTCAAAGCCGAGCTCACCGCGGAGAGGCTGTTCGGGTGGCAAGCCTCACTCTTCCCAACGGGCCGCAGCAACCTGAAGAAGATCACGGTGGGAGCCTGGCGGGATGCATCGGCGGGGCCGATGCAGGTCGTCTCGGGCGATTATGGTCGTGAGCGCGTCCACTACGAGGCCCCGACCGCCGAAAAGCTCGATGTTGAAATGACCGCGTTTCTGAAGTGGTACAACACCGAGGAGAAGATCGATCCGATCATCAAGGCCGCGATCGCGCATCTGTGGTTCGTGACCATCCATCCCTTCGAGGATGGCAATGGACGCATCGCGCGCGCCATCGCCGACATGTCCCTTGCCCGCTCTGAAGGAATTCCGCAGCGCTTCTACAGCATGTCCGCCCAGATACGCAGCGAGCGGAAGACCTACTACGACATGCTGGAGAGCACCCAGAAGGACGACCTCGACGTCACACTGTGGCTTGAGTGGTTTCTGGGCTGCCTCGATCGCGCCTTCAGCGGAGCTGAGACCATTCTGGCGGCCGTGCTTGAAAAGGCGGATTTCTGGAAGCGGCATGCCACTGCGCAGATTAACGATCGGCAACGAGATATGCTGAACCGACTACTTGATGGTTTCGAGGGCAAGCTGACATCAAGCAAATGGGCCACGATTGAGAAATGCTCGCCCGACACCGCCTTGCGTGACATTCAGGGTCTCGTCAACCAAGGCATACTCACCAGGGACGAGGGTGGTGGGAGAAGCACAAGTTACTCCCTCGCATCGCTCTGAAGATCTGCACCAAGTTCTGTAAGGCGATCGGGCTCAATCTACCACTGCCTCAAGCGGACATTGCCGCGTCTGAGCTCGAAGTCCGCAAGCGGCCCTTCTGAGACGCGCGGTGCTGGCGGATGGTCCGCTTTGCGCCAACAGCTGCCCTCCCCGTGGAGTGGGCCCCTGGGGCCGGACAGGGTCAGGCGGCTGATTTGACCCTCTGCCGGGCGTGCTGATCCTCAAATTGTTGCGGGCTGAGATAGCCGAGAGCGGAGTGCAATCGGCGTCTATTGTAAACCTCGTCGATGAAGCGGGGAAGGTTCTCGATGACCTCCTCGAACGTTTCGTACGCCATCGGATAGACCGCCTCGACCTTCATGGTTTTCATGAAGCTCTCCGCCTTGGCGTTGTCGTACGGATTGCCGCGCCGCCCCATCGAGCCGACGAGCGCGTGCGCCGCCAGTGCGTCGCGATAGCGCGCGGAGGCGTATTGCGAGCCCCGATCCGAATGATGCACGCATCCAGCCGGCGGCCGTCGTCGCTCGACCGCGGCCGTGAGGGCGGCAATCGTCAGCCGCGCGTCGATCGAGCGGCTGATCGCATAGCCGACCACCCGGCGCGACCACGCGTCGAGAATGACAGCGACATAGACGAAGCCGACGGCGATCGCGACGTAGGTGATGTCGGCGACCCACAGTTGGTCGGGCCCGTCAACGGTCATGTCCTTCGCTCGATTGGGAAAGATCGGCTGGTCGTGATCGCTGTCGGTCGTCGCGACATGGTGGCGGCGGGTCCTCGGCTGTAGACCGTGCTCGCGCATGAGGCGCTTGATTCTTTTGTGGTTGACGATCATCCCCCGCTGCCGCAGCGCCGCGCGCACGCGCCGCCAGCCGTAGCATTCGAACTCGTCGCAAATCGCGGCGATCGCTTGGACGATCGCGGTGTCATCGGTCGTCGTCGGCGTGGCCTCGTAATAGGTCGAGCGGGCAATCCCCATCAGCCGGCATCCTTCCGCGATGGAGAGCCCGGCGGGCCGGCAATCACGGATGTAGGCGCGCTTTTCGGCCGCGGTGCGCTGTTCAGAGCCCCCTTTAGAAGCTCCAGCTCCAGCGCCTGCTTGCCGACCAGTCGTTCGAGGGCAGCTATCCGCGCCTCGTACTGCCCGACCAGGTCGGCTGCGACGGCGTCCTCATCGAGGGCGCCGGCCTCGAACTTCTGGACCCAAATGCGGACCAGAGTGCGCGACAGATCGTAGCGCTTCGCCAGACCGTGCAGGGTCTCGCCGGCGAGAAACTCTTGTGCGACCTGGCGCTTGAACTCGATGCTGTGAATGCGGTGCTTGGCCATGGGCTTTCGTCCTTCGAAAGCCCGGCATAGTGGTCAAATCTTAAATTCAACCCTGTCCGGCCCCAGGGGCCCACTCCACCGTGAAGTCGCAGTTTGCCCCTGAACCGACATGCAGCTGCGCCGGGGCGGCTACAATAAGCTGGCGCATGGTGGTAAACTTTGTCCTGCCGGTCCGGAACAGATAGCGCAAAATCCGTAGGGGGCCGCTATGCAGCAAATTGCAGACTGGCTCGAAAAGCTCGGCATGTCCGAGTACGCCCAGCGTTTTGCTGAAAATCGGATTGATTTCTCAATCCTGTGCGAACTGACCGATCAGGACCTGAAAGAACTCGGTGTCGTCCTCGGTGATCGCCGAAAAATGTTACGCGCGATCGCCGATATCAACGCTGTCGAGAAGAACGCACCAGCCGCGCCCGCTGAGGCAACTGCAGCGTTGCGTCGCACACCCGTCACGTCAGAGGCAATCCCAACCGCAACACTACCGCCGGCCTGGGCCGCGGCCCAGATCGGCGGCGAGCGCCGCTACCTTACGGTGATGTTCTGCGATCTCGTAGGTTCGACGGGCATTTCAGCGCAGCTCGACGCTGAAGAATGGCGCGACCTGGTCGGAGCGTATCTCGATGCCGCCTGCGCAGCCGTGACCGAGATGGGCGGCCATGTCGCCAAGAAGTTAGGCGACGGGCTCATGGTGCTGTTCGGCTATCCGGTGGCGCAGGAGAACGACGCCGAACGCGCGGCGCGGGCCGCACTCTCGATCCAACGGGCGCTCGCCGAGGTGAACCGCAAGAATGCTGATGCTGGCAAGCCAGCGCTTAACGCGCGCGTCGGGATAGAAACCGGACCGGTCGTGGTCGATGCGGCGGGCGAGATTTACGGTGACGTGCCAAACATCGCCGCGCGGGTGCAGGCGCTCGCAGAGCCGGGCACGGTTGCGATGACGGCGCGGGTGCAGCATCAGGTCGCCGGTCTGTTCGTCGTCGAGGAACGCGGCAGCCATGAACTTAAGGGCGTGCCAGAGCCAGTGACGCTATACCGTCTTATACGGGCGAGCGGTGGCGGGCGCCGCGGGGGACAACGCCATCTCACGCCGCTGGTGGGCCGCGAGGAAGAGATCGCGATGTTGATGCGGCGCTGGGAACGGGCGCAGCAAGGCAACGGGCAGTTGGTGATGATTGTGGGCGAGCCGGGATTAGGAAAATCGCGGCTGATCGAGGAATTCCATCCCCGGCTGCGCGAGGTGCCGCACACTTGGGTCGAATGGAGTTGCTCGCAGCTTCTGCAAAATTCGCCGCTGCACCCGATCGCCGATTGGGGCCGCCAGCGCTTCGGCGGTGCCGACATACCTGCCGAGCAGCGTCTCGCAGATCTGGAGAATACGCTGGCACTGGTCAAGCTCGACCCGGCGGCGAATGCTCCCTTACTCGCGCCACTATTGGACATTCCCTTACCGCAGGACCGTGCAGCGACTTTAGACCCCGAAGTGTTGCGGCGCCGACAGCTGACAGCGCTCACCAATTGGGTAATGGCCGGCGCGCGAACTCAGCCGGCGGTGCTGGCGCTTGAGGATTTACATTGGGCCGATCCGACCACGCTCGATTTGCTTCGCGGCATTGCCGAACGCGGCGCGCTGGCGCCTTTGTTCGTACTCATCACTGCCCGGCCGGAATTCCGGCCGCCTTGGGGCGTCCGCTCGCATCACAGCGCAATCTCCCTGGCTCCGCTGGATCGCTCGCAGGTGTGCCAGATGGTCGGCGAGCTTGCCGCTCGCTACGCCTTGCCTAAGGAAGTGGTTGACGGCGTGACCGAGCGAACCGGCGGCGTACCGCTCTTTGTTGAGGAAGTGACGCGGCTTTTGCTGGAGCGCGGCGCGCATGGTGGCATGGAGGCAATCCCGCCGACGTTGCAGCAATCGCTCATGGCGCGGCTCGACCGGCTCGGCCGGGCGCGCGAGGTTGCACAGATGGGCGCCGTGATCGGGCGCGGATTCTCCTACGGCCTATTGCGTGATGTGACAGGGACGGAAGATGCGCCGCTGCAGGCGGCGCTCGAAAAGCTCGCCGAAGCCGACATCGTATTGGTCCAGGGAATACCACCGGACTCCGACTACCGCTTCAAGCACGCCCTCATTCAGGACGCGGCCCACGAGAATCTTTTGAAGAGCCGGCGCCAGGCGCTGCACCAGCGCGTAGCGGAAATCTTGCGCGACCGCTTCGCCGACACGGCGGCGGCCGAGCCAAGGTCATCGCGCATCATTTCACTGAGGCCGGCCTCGACGACCTCGCGATCGAATGGTGGGGAAAGGCGGGCGACCGGGCGCTTCGTCGTTCGGCTTTCCAGGAGGCGATCGCCCATCTCGGCAAGGCGATTGAAATGGCGGACAGCGCGACCGAGGCGCAAGCTGGGAAAGCCAAGACCGAATCCGCACAGCGGCCGCGAATGACGCAGCTGCGCGTGGCCTATGGCAACGCGCTCATCGCGGCGCGCGGCTATGGAGCGCGGGAAACGACGGAGACCTTCGCAAGGATCCGCGAGTCAGAATCCGGCGAAGGATATACGCCCGCGCGCCTGGCGGCCGACTACGGCCTCTGGGTCGGCAGCTACGTGCGCGGCGAACTGCCCGCGATGAAAGCGCACGCGGCGGCCTTCCTCCGCGACGTCGCGGCAAGACCCGATTCGCCTGAGGCTGGCGTCGCGCATCGCGTCGTCGGGAACACCCACTGGTTCGCTGGGGAGTATGTCGAAGCGCGCGATCATCTAGAACGCGCGCTCGCGTTGTTCCGGCCCGGGCGAGACGACGATCTGGCCTTTCGCTTTGGACACGACGTGGGCGTCGCGGACATGCTCTTCCTCGCGATTGCATTGTGGCCGCTGGGCGAAATCGAACGCGCGGTTTCCCTCGTTGGCAGCGCGCAGGTGCGGATCGGGGGCCTCGCACATGTCCAGACGCGCGCGCTTGGGAGAGTGCTCGCAGCCATGTTCGATCTGATTCGCGGCGACCTTTCGAAGCTCGCCTCGAACGCCTCTGAGCTTGCGCGCGTCGCGCGCGAGTATGATCTCGACTTTTGGCGCCCGTTCGGCGTGTTTCTTGAGGGTTTGGCGACCGCTGCGAGCGGCGAGATTGGCAGTGGACTCGACGGCATGCGTCGCGGCGTCGACATGTTGCGCGAACAGAATGTTCTGTTCTTCGACGGACTCTTCAAAATCGCGCTGGCTGAGGCCGAGTTTCGCGCAGGCGATCTCGACCGTGCTGTCGCGATCCTCGACGAAGCGTTGGCGACCTGCGACCGCAGCGGGTATCGCGCGTTCGAAGCGGATCTGCATCGCGCGCGCGGCGAAATGCTGCTAAGACGCGACCCCGCCAACCGAGCACCCGCCGAGGAAGCGTTTGTCCTCGCCATCGCCATCGCGAGGGAGCAGAAAGCGCGAAGCTTCGAGCTGCGTGCCGCTCTGGCGCTGGCAAAGCTTTACGGGTCGGCCGGACGTCCTGCCGACGCCGACGCCGTGCTCGCCCCGGCGCTCGAAGGCCTCGTGCCGACGTCGGAGTTTCCCGAGATTGCGGAAGCGCAAACGCTTCTCGCCGCGCTCGCCTAGTAAACCGCGCAACCTGGCGACTTCCGAGTTTGGCCCTTCTGAGACATGCGGTTCTGGCGGAAAGTCCGCTTTGCGCCAGAAGCTGCCTTCCCCGCGAAGTCAGCTTATCGCCCTGAGAGGTTTCCCCACCCTAGATCGACGTCCGCTTTTTGGCTGCGATTCCGGCATTCCCTAGCGTCCAATCCCGCGTTTGACGCCGATCGACCATGATATGCCCTCCCCGCCAACGCGGCCCGCGACCATCTGTCCACGCGCTCGTTCGAGAACTGGCCGCCAAGGCACCAGTGCGAAGTCATGGGACCGCTCGATCAGGGCGAAGCGGCCACTGTTCAAGGTCAGCATGCGCCGATAGACGCCCGTGAGACTGTCGCCGGCTTTGACGTCGAGGTGCTCAAGTCCCGTTCGCGCCGAAATCTCCGCAGCCGCCCGGCTCAGTTCACGAGCCTCAAGCGTTCGCACCAAGTCCCGTGCAAAACGCACCTGACCATCCTGCTCGCGCGCCAGCCCCTGCTCGATCAACCATTGCCGTCTCGCTCGCATTGCCGTCTCGACATCGGCCCCCATTCCGCTTGGCCCAAGCACCTCGGGCGTCTTGGCGACAAGCTGACGATCAAGCCAGGTCGCGCCCATAGCCTGCGGGAGATCCTCGAGCCTCTGCCACGACAGCACTGCAATCCGGACTGGATTGCGCAAGCGCTGGCGGCTCTCATACTGAAGCGCACGATCAAGATGATCCTCGCCGACCGACCAGCTCCCGTCGCTGAGCCTATTCACCATGCCCTCCTGGCGCATCGCTTCCAGGCGCCGCACATGGCTTGCGACATACTCGTTTGATGCTTGCGGGTCGAATTGGCGATGAAGGTGGTCGCTGTAGCGACCGTCGTAGGTGGCGGCGATCTTGGCGATGGTTCGATCGATCTGGCGCGGTTCCGCCGCGCGAGAGCTAAGCTCAATAATCGTGTTCCGGACCGGCGGCTCATCCTGGCCCGAGAGGCTGCCGATCTCGGCGTAGTACGTCCGCCCGTCGATGCCATCCACGACGACATAGCGGCGTTCTCTCAATTCATCCGAAAACCCCTCACCGACGACACGACCGACCAGCCGCTGGCTGCTCTGATCCGGATCGAAGATCGTGTAGGTGCCAGCGGCTCGCGACAGGCCGGCCGCAGTAATCTCTCGGTGCATGGTCTTGATGATGTCGCCCCGCTCGCCCATGCGCCTGAGCTTTGCCTCCAGCCCAGCATCGATCCGCCAATGGCCGGGATCGGCTTCTTCCGCGAGCCCCATCTGCTCGAGGGTTCGCAGCCGTCCCATTCGTGCGGAGTGCCAGACCGGATCTCTTGCCGGCGTCGCGCTCAGTTCCAGAACGCCATTCGGCGCGTCGCGCAGGATGGCCCGGTCGAGGCGAGTGAACCGCTCGGCCGTGACCTCCTGCTGAAGCTTGCGCGAGACCTCGATCTCGGTCTCCGGACCGAGCTCCCGGGTGATCAGCTCCGCGGCCCTCGCCCGCAAGCCGTGGGCGATATAGTCGCGGGCAATCACGAGGTCATGTCCCTTGTCATCCTTTCCACGCAGAACGACGTGGGTGTGAGGATGGCCGGTGTTGAAATGATCAGCGGCGACCCAGTCGAGCCTGGTGCCGAGATCGCTTTCCATCTGCCGCATCAGATCGCGGATGAACGGCTTAAGGTCGGAGAGCTCCGCGCTGTCCTCCGGCGCCACGATGAAGCGGAATTGGCGGCGATCGCCGGCGCTCCGTTCCGTGAAGGTTTTGCCGTCCGCACGATCGCTGCTTGCGTCGTAGAGTTCGCCGCGCTCGCCCTCCCGTGTAACGCCGTCGCGCTGGACGTAGCGCAGATGCGCCTGGATGGCGCCCGGATCGCCGGCCTTGATGCGCACGATGCGAGCCTTGATCACGACACGGCGCTGGCCCTTGCCTCGCCCTCGTCCGGCCAGCACCGCGCCTTGCGCGTGCCCGCGGCCGATCCGGCCACCGGAGAAGCTCGATGCGCGACGCGCACCGGTGCCGACCTTCTCTGCCGCCTGGCGTACGCGCCGAAGATAGCTCCGCACTCGCCTGGCTTTGCGATTACCGATCCGCCCAAGCCTGACCTCGAATTCGTCATCGTCGATGCCGGGCATGACGCAAATCCCCGTTGCAAGACGGCGGATATGTGAACCCAGCGCTCGGCTGCCAAGCCGCAGACGCAATCAATGAGCGCGATCGTTGCCTTAGAACTCACTTGGCGCCATCGCCGCCAGCGCTGTCGCCAACACTTGGATGTGCAGACAATGTGTTAGGCGCTCCGTAGCGCCGGTGCTTTTATCTTGCCCTCCCCACTCGCCCACTCGCCCTCTCGCCCTCCCCCCCTACACGACTCCCGCCAGTCCCGCCGCCTGAGCACAATCCGGCCCCTCTTGAAACGCCCAAGATTGGACAAGCAGCAGCGGCAACAGTGGTCTATTGTATCGATATGGCTCGGTCCGCAATTGCGATGCGATGGAGATAAAGAGGTGACGCAGTCTTCCCGAAACGGAGCGGATGCCGAGCTGCTCGCCGAAGCCTTGGCCGTGCTTGGTGAGTTGGTCTCACGCGCGCAAGTCCCCCCACTCAAGAGAAAAGCGTCTTTTAAAGGGCCAGCCCCTGCGCGAGCTGTTGCGAGCTCAAATGTTCTGATCACCAATGTCGCGATTCGGCGGGGGCGTCGTGGAGGCTCTCATCAGTCCTGTCATGGAAGACTTGCCTGCCAGCGTTACCCGCACTGCTGCCGATCAAGGCTCGACCCGATCGCAAATACGACGGGCGCGCGCCATGCGTGCCCGTCGTCGTCAATCGTTCACATATCCGGATTCCAGGTCCAAAGAGGCCGCGCCACGCCCAGAATATCGCAGCGAAGAACCGGCCCGAAATACCGGGAATCGAACGAATCTGGATGCGGCTGCAGCAGGAAATATTCTCCCTCGACGAGCCTCATGCAGCCTTCCCAGGACGGCAGCGGCGCCCCTCTTCTGTCTTTCTCCAGCACCTCGGCCACAACCTTGCCGTTGATGGCGATGGCGCCGATCGGCTCCTTGGCGCGGCAGACTTCGTCGCCGCCGACGGCTTCGACCCGCTTCAGAAGCGGCACTGGAGCCGGCAGGATTCCGTGCGCGACAATCAAAAGCTCGACCGCGGCGGTCGGCCTGTAGACGGCGAGTTCGCCGCGCCCCGGCAGCCGCTGATCCAGGTAGTAGAAGCCGAGCCGCACGCTGCCCGATGCATTGTAGATCAGGAGCGGTACTGCGGGCGCAGACGACATCAGAAGCGTGATGATGCCGGCGCACATGGCCGAAAGCGTGGTGGCCTGGCGCCACAGTCTTGCTTGATCAATCCTCATCGGACGTCGACCTCCGCTTGTTGGCCTTCGACCATTCCACGAGGTCTTCGATGTGGTAGCGGACGTAGCGCCCGTGCTTGCGGTATTCAGGGCCTCGTCCGTGGACCCTCATTTTCTCGAGCGTGTTCTTGGTGAGCCTGAGCCAGGCGGCGGCCTCCACCGTGTTGAGGAACGGCTTATCCGGTTCCTTGTCGTCGCTTTTCGTCGTCATCCAACTTTCCTTCCCGCACTTCGTACAACCGAAAGATGCAAGAAGAAGCGTCGTCAGATTGGAGGGGTTTGAGGAGTGGCGAAGATGACGGCTGTTGTTTCGCCATGCGGCGGGAGCCAAGTTCGTCAAGCAAGCGAACGGGGAAACTGATCAGCCGAGCAGCTCGCAATAGCCGCCTTTCATCAACTCGGTTCCCTTGGCGACCAGCCGTCGCGTGCGATCCTTCAAGAATTGACTAGGACCCTGCCATTCCTCGGCAACTTTTTTCTCTCCGAAGATGGTGATTGCGATCTGGCGATAGGTCTTTCCGCTCAGGCTCTCCTCGAGCGCGATCAGCGCGTGATGGAGGCGCTCCTCGTACGCCGTCTTTTGAATCTCTCTAATGTCCGGCTCGGTGAAGCGCTGCAAGCGTTTCAGGAGCTCGGTTTGTGCGCCAAGAGCGGAGAGATCGTTCAGCTCAAAGCCAGGTGCAAAGGGCGCGGTCAGCACCTGAAGGCCGTGGATTTCGACAGCGACCTGAGTGCCCCTGCCCTTCATCAGCACCCGCGCGATGCCATCGACGCCGATGACCGCCCGCCGATCGGCCTTGAAGTCGGTGAGCCGGTACACGCGTTCGTCTTCATCTCCGCTCGGCCTTTTTGCGTTCACCCGCACGGCGCGTTTCAGCGCATTTGCATGCCAGAACACCGGCGCCTGGTCGGGACGGAGCGCAGGGTCGGCGAAGGCATGAAGCCCCCATTTTTCGGCATGAGGAAAACGCCGTGGCAAACGCAAAAGCTGAGTCCCATCGTTCAAGCGAATGCATGGCAAATGCCTCGGCAGGGACCGCCGCCAGTCGGCGACGTAGTCTTTGTTCAGACGCAAGAACTCCCATGCCCAGTCGCCGCCATCGTATCCGGCGACGTCGCGCAAGACGGCGCGATCGTCGGAGCCGCGACACGACGCTGTGACTGGATGATTCAAGAGGTGCCCCGCCTCGACGTTTTGCTGGTTCGGATCGTTTCGACCAAAATGGAGCAAGAGAGCGGCCCCCGCAAGCGGCGCTTGCGAGGGCCGAACGGCATCAATCCGCCGGATTCCAGATCAGGGCGAACACGCTGTCGTCGTCCTGGCCGGCGGCGCGGCCGAGATTGGCGTAGAGCTTGCGCGGGCCGAACTCGGGCGCTGCGAGCGACAGGCTCACATAGTCCTTGCCGCTGTTCTCGCCGCGGCGGATCCAGCCTGCGCCGATCTCGACGCTCTGGGTGAAGACACGGAAGTCGGGATGAGTCTCGGCGCTCTTGTCGCGGTTCGGGATGATATCGATGTCCGCCCGGATCGAGACGGTCTTGAGCTGGCCCTTGTAGCTACCGTTGTCGTTCTTGGTGACGTATCCGATCGCAGTCATGGTCTTGTCCTCTTTGGTTGTTCGCGAGGAGCCGATCCCCTCGCGATGGCGAGACCGTGATGGGAAGCGAAACGCCTTCGAACCCGCGGGTCTTCCGCGGGGCGGAGCGAATGCGGAGCACCTGAGCCGACGGCTTTTTTTGAAAGCGTCAGCGGCCGCGAGGAGCCGGACCTTTTCGTCCGGCGGGGAAAAAAGCTGGCGGCGAGGGTTTTGGCAGGCGGAGCGCTTCCCATAGGTCTCTTCGCCACGCGCAGGGAGATCGGACCCGCCAACGAACAAAGAGGAAAAGACCCGGCCGATCGGCCGGCAGAAGATGCGACGGCAGCTACAAGGGCCAGCTTAAGACCATATCGAGCCGGCCCAGAGATTGCCGGATCGATTGAGACGAGAACACCGGAATCCATCCCGTCTCGCAGCTTCACTCAGGGCGTCGAGATCGGCGCAGGCTGGATTTATTGCGGCGAGAGCGGCGGCAAGGACGATGTGAGCCTGTCGCTTGGCAAGCGCCCACGTTCGAGCCTCGCAAGCTCTATGCCCTTCTCGGTTTGACGCAGGCATTGTGACGCCTTTGCGAGTGTGCCCGCCCAGGAAGCCAGTTGAACGGTGCCGATCGGCCTCTCGCGAGCACCGCTTGCGGGGGCGTTCTCGTGCGCGAGTTGCTACGTACGAGCCGCGCGAGAAACGACTCGAACGCTCGAGCCGAGAGCGAGCTGAACGCCTCGAATGTCAATCTTGCAATTCGGTGTTACACTTTGTCGATTTCTCAAGGTCCGCGTTTTGATTGGTTCATCTTTCCAAGGATTGACGGAGGTCTCATGGCCAAGAAGGCGAAGAAAGCAAAGAAGGCGACCAAGGCGAAAAAGACCGCCACGAAGAAAGCCAAGAAAAAGAAGTAGGTTTTCTCGCTGACCGGTCTCGCTCCCGCCTGAACCGCGATGCTGCAGCAGGCTTCGCGTGAAGTCGAGCAGGTCGCGCTGGTGAGAGTGGAGAATCTAGATGGTTAAGCCGGACTGCGGGCGCGCTGGCGCCATGTGGTCCGGCTTTTCATTTTATGGCTGGTCGGATGTAGGAGCGCTGCAGATGCAAGCTTGCCGCGAGCCTGATCGACTGATCGCGCCGATCCGTCAGTTAAGCCCGCTCACGACGGCAGGCAGGAGCCTCGACAGCAGCACTGCGGTGGACGTCAGCGCCGACAGACAGACGGCAGCTTGAGCGAGACAAATGCGTCGTAGCTTCACCGAATGCGGTTCGGGAAATCCCCTGAACGGGTTTACCATCGTTGGCTCCATGATGCGGGGCGGCATTGGCCTGGAGCCGAGCTATAGGATGAGTCGCGGCCGCGCCGGCCGGCTAAATTTGCGGCCCCCCAGATTGACTCGGGGGCGACTCGGCACGCGCAAAATTCGGGCGCGAAGGCAGCCTTCGCGCCCGAATCGAGCCGCCTAAGCTCAGGTAAACAAAGCGTTAACGGCCTCCGCCGTGCGGGCAATTTCGAAGGCCTTGTTGGGGTCGTAATGCCCTGGCGGAAAAGCCATGTAGCGCGGCACGAAGCCCTCCACGCGCTCCCTTCCCTCGCCGTTCAGGCAGTCTCGGATGATCTTCTTCTGCACCTTGCCTGTTTCGGCAACATTGCCGTCGGCCGTCGATTGCCCTGCGAGTTCGGCGAGGAGCGCATTGATCGCGGCGCGGTCCTTCAAGAGGTCAAGGAAGGTGTCGTCCAGTTTCCACCACCGCGCGACGTTGGGCTTGATCACGATGCCCACCGCCTCGGTCAGCGTAGATCCTGCGGCAAGCGTTTCGGCCATCGCGAGCGCAACGACCCTGAGCACGGCCTCGTCGGAAAGCGCAAGCAGCCGGGCGAACAGGCTTGCGCCCGTATGCGCATCGCCGTTGCCCCGAGTGAGCGTGCCGTAATAGCTCTTCTCCATCTGGAGCAAGTCGAGCACCGCGCCACGCTCGGCCGCCAGCACCGCCTGCGCGGAACTGGCCGCAAGGCTTTCCGCGGTCGTTTCCTTGTCGGCGCGCTGCGGATCGGGCTTGACGCTCCAGAGCGTCGAGCCAGCGATCATGTGGGCCGCTGCTAGACGCAGCGCGATGCCCGGATGGGCGAGCAGCTCGGCTCGGACGATGGCATGCCGGTGCAGGGCAAGATGGTTCTCAGCCGCCTTGGTCAGTTCGGCTCTTGCGGCAGGCGCCCCGCGCTCTCCGTCGCCTTCCCGACCGTATTCATTCGAGACGTGCCCATTCTCATAGGCCCGGTAGCCTTGGTGGACTTCGATCTCGCCATTGGTTCGGACCTCGATGAAGGCTTCGCCCCCTTCCTCCAACTCGGCCTCGTCATATTGCCATGCCGGGAAGCGCGTTCCCCTGTCGAGCACGATGACCGTCCACCCTTGTCCCGCCAGTTCGTCCCGCAAGCTCGCAATGGCGGCGTTCTGCAAGGCCCAGAAGGCATCCACATCGGCAAAGTAGCTGACGTCGCCAAAGAGGTCGGCGATGATGTCGCCCTTGTAGGCATCGACCGAAAACCGCGCCACGCTGGTTGCGATCTGATCGGTTCCGAACAACCATTGCCGGAGGTCACGGCCTCTTGGCGCGCCCTCGTCGCTTATCGGGTCTTTACTTGCCGGGTTGTTCTCGGCCTGAAAGGCTGCGACCCATTCCTTTTGCTGGCGTCGCGTGGCGGTCGCGAGCAATTGCATATCCTCCGCCTCGATGTCGCCGTTGCGATAGGCATCCTTGATGGCGCTCTGGAGCGAGGCGAGCGCAAGGCGCTGTTTGACGTAGCGTTCGGTCTGCCCAAAGGTGCTTGCAATGTCGGCGACGTTGCGCCCCTGTTTCAGGAGCTTGGCGAATGCCTCGTACTCCTCTAGCTCGTCCATCGGAGCGCGCGCCACATTCTCGATCAGGGATGCTTCCATGGCATCCGCGTCGCTGTCGCCTGCCGCTACGGCACAGGGCAGCAACACTTCGCTGGTCGGCACGCCCTGCTCTTCGGCGACCCGGCTTGCGGCAAAGTAGCGCCGACGGCCCGCGACGATCTCGAAGGTCTCGCCGTGAGGCCGGACGAGCAACGGTTGCAGGACGCCTCGCGCGCGGATCGACGGCAGGATATCGGAGATGTCGGGGGCTTTGCGGCTGTGCCGGACGTTGACGGTTGCGATCTTGAGGTCGCTGAGGGCTATGTTGCGCAGTTCCATTTTGGCTTTCCTTTCACTTGCAAAGACGGGCTCGACTGGTTGCGTGCGGCCTCATCGAGAGCCCGATGTCGAGAGGCGGTGGGATGTTGGGAGGGGCGGCTGTGAGCGGCGACGCAATGGGTGGCCTTGGCCACCCTGCGACGGGACGAGGCGCGGCGGGCGTGGGCGCTGTTAACCTGCGGCCGTCACCTCGCCGGCGGACATTGCCGTCTGCCGGTCACTGAGCCGTTGCGGCCCGGCCTCCGATCCGGCGGCGGTGTCGCCGCCGAACGCAAGCAGGAAGTCGGCGGCCTTGCTGGCCTTGCTCGCGGCGCGGAAGATGGCGCGGCTATCCTCGCGAAGCACGTTCAGCCAAGATCCCAGATAGTCGGCGTGCCGGACTGTTGGTTTGATGGACAGGGCAGCGCAAACAAAGGCCGCTGACAGCTCGGCGACCAATTCTTCATTGGCGTAAAGCTTCGAGCCGAACGAACCTGACTGGTCGCGGTTCAAGCGGCGCGGATGGCCGGTCCAGTGCCCAAGCTCATGAAACAGCGTCCGATAATAGTTGATCTGCTCGAAGAAAGCCGGTTGCGGCGGGACGTGGACGGTATCGTCCGATGGGTTGTAGAAGGCCTCGATTCCACCGATACGGATATCGGCGAGCGTCGCGGTTGCGAGCGCTTCGGCTTGCGGCGCGATCTCGCGCTCGGGCAGCGGCGGGCGTGCCGCGATGCAGTGGTCTGGCAGGTTGTCGCATTGATCGACGTTGAAAACGGTATAGCGGCGGAGAAAGGGGACGGATGCCTCTTCCTTCGCTGGCCGGTCTTGACTGGCGCTGCTTGCAGCCGCTGGCTCGCGCTTGGGAATGAAGCGATCGGCATAGCAGACGGTGATGCCCTGTTCGCCCTTGCGCACGGTGCCGCCAAGGCTCGAGGCTTGACGGAAGGTAACCCACCGCTGGGAGGTGAAGCCGCATTCGAACAACCGGCCCCAAAGGATCAGGACGTTGATCCCGGAATAGGACTTGCCTGTTGCCGCGTTCCGCGGCAGCGCGAAGGCCTGATTGCCGCCCCCGCTCCCCCATGGCCGGGCCCATGGAAAGACGCCAGCCTCAAGCTCAGCGATGATCTGGGCTGTAATCTCCTCATAGAGACTTGCCTTCGGCTTGGTCGCAATGTTGTTCGTTGAACGTTTGGCCATGACGATCTCCGTTCGCTCCTCTTCCGCGCCCTGCCCCGGAAGGCGGGGTGGGCGGCGAAGAGCGACCGGACAGCCCCGAACGTCAGAGGCGGGACGCACCGGAACGGCCGGAGCGACAGCGGAGGACCGCGCTGCGCCAACAATCGTCATGGAAGTCTTTGAGAAAGCGCGGTTGCGGCCCGCCGGTTCGGGGCTATACGGGAGCGCCGCCCACCGCGCCTGCCGGGGGCAATAAAATGCGTCGGCCGCATGCGGCCGGCTCAATAAGAGGCTGCTTTTGGCGTCTTGGTATGCTCGTCGCCCTGGTCGAGTTCGCGGCCGTGGCCGCCAACACCAATTCAAGAGCACAGTGGTTCCGCCAGGGATCGAAGCCGAAGGCCGAGACCGTGAAGCGGGCTCGGTTCACGAGAGCCCGGCCCGTAAGCTCGGTCGCTTGCGGGGGTGCCACTACGAAAGCAAGTCTTGAACCCTGCGGCTGAGAGCCGGATCGCCGAGAGACACGGACCATTCCAGTAAGGCCTGCCGGATCGTGGTTGCGAGGATGCCGTAATGGGCGAGCCGGGTGAGAGCGAGAGGACGATCGGCTTCCCGACGTCCAAATGATAGATCCGAAAGCAACCGGATCTCGTAGCCGTGCGCTGCTCCTGCCAATGCGGCAATCAGCACCTCTTCCTCGAGAAATGCTCCGCCCAGGAAGATGATGCCAGTGTTAAGCTCCGTAAGCCGCGCAGCAAGCCGCGGATCTCGCCACGAGGACAAGGCGTCGACATCAAGATGTTCGATGCAGGCCGCAACTTGATTGGGAAGAAGGTCATGCTGATATTCGCCAACAGCGATTTGGCGGACGCCAAACAGCTCCCGACAAGCCGGCAGCAGAGCGACGGCTCCATCGTGGTCGGAGGCGGACGCCTGAGCGTCCACCTTGCCGCCCCGCGTCACGTTCAGGAGGATGACGCAGCTCTGGTGCGGATTAGCCAGCATGATACGACACTGCCCAGCAGAGGCGCGAGGAGATCAAGCAGCCTTGCCTTCCGAACCGGTCGCGACCAGAACTGGCCCGTCGACCTCGGCCTGTCGATACATGGCTCCAAGTGCCTGATCCGAGTCGTGAAGAAATCCCGCGAGCGCCTTGGTCTGCCCAATGGGCTGTGGCTCGGATAGTCGTTCCAAGGGCCAGCCAGCACGCCTCAGAATACGCTCCATTCGCGTGTCGGTAACGGTCACGATGGATCGCGCTCCCCTCGCGCGCATCGCCTCGAGCATCGCGGCAAACAGCACGAAAGTTGCGCGATTGAACCCGCTTCGACCAGATTCGGCAGCGCGCTCGGTGTCGACGCAAAATCGTGAGCTTTCCAGGATGCGCTCGTCTCTCGGCGCAGTGCGGCTACCCAGCAAATCCGCAAAGGTATCGGCAAGCATCGTCGGACCAAGCGTTGGTAAGAGCCTGACACAACCCAGAACCTCCTCCGCGTTTGAGACCGCGAGAAGATAGGTCGGGCTCAGGGCATCATAGATATCGATTTCCAGGTCGCCTGAGACCGATACGCTCCAGTCCAGCCGATCCTTGAAGACGCGACGGCGGAGGCGATACATCGATGTTAGAAAATCCAAATGGTGACCGAGTTGGGACGTTTGAAGTGCAATGGCGTGCATGCCGGCCTCCTCCAGGTTTCAGGAGGTCTTGAGAGCAGAAAACGATCCAGTGATCGCCTGTCAGATTTTTCAGGTGCAGCCTCTCCGGCTGGACCACATTGGATTACCTTGGCAGGCCAATGGCCATTCGCCTCGCCGGGCCCCCACCAGCGCATCCGCACATCAATTTCTTTTGGTCGTGGGGTAACGAAATCGACTAGCTCAGGAGGCCGCGGCGCAAGGCCACGGCAACACATTGCGCAATCGACGATGCGCCCAGTTTGCGGCGAGCGTTCTCGAGATGAAAAACAACTGTACGAGGCGCGATCGCGACAAGCACCGCAATGTCGGCAACCGTTTTTCCTTGCGCCGTCCAGGCAAGGCACTGGTGCTCCCGCTGGGTCAGTTCGCTTGCCGTAAACGGCTGTGCGGCCAACGCTGCATCGAGCCTGGCAACGACGTGAACATGGAAATATAGACCTACCTGGTGGACAACATCTTTCCACTCACTAACAAGGCGATCCGGATCACTCTCGCGCTCGCTGGTCGCCAAAGTGAAGGCGGCCACTCGCCCAAAGCCGCCCCTGATCGGCACCGTGATTCCTGATCGAATGCCGAATGTGCTCGCTTCATCGAAAAATTGACGCTGCTCCCGATTCCCTGCCGGCGCGCGAGCGACCCCTCCCCAACAGAAGGGGTCACGTTCGATCTTGGCACGAAGAATGACTGGGTCGAGCTGCTGATAACCGAGATCGAAGTAACGGCTGGTCCAGGATTTCGGATAGGAGGAGATTAGCAGGGAAGTGTCGCTTGCAAGGCGCAGATAAGCAAACCGCTGGAACCCAAGCTTCTGCGCTAAGCGCGCAGCAAGCCGTTCAAATGCGTTTGCATCGCCTGCCGTCTGGATTGCGTCGATAAACTCCTGGAATGTATTTTCGACTGGTATCATTCGCTTTCGACCGCCTTAGACGACCCCCTTCGCTATTCATCCAATCGTCTGCACCACCAATTCATTAGATTTCTCTACATGCACTCCTTGGTTGCAGATCCGAAGCGCGACCCGGCCCGCCCATTCATCTACGCGACGGCGCCCTCACCATTGACGGCGTTGCGATATCGGCACGCCGCAGCAACGTGCTGAGAATGCTGCGGTGGTCCCGAGCTCGTCCCAACTCGATGCGCGATGCCCAAGTGGCACCCATCGCACTCTTTTCGGGGGGCAGCGAGCCTTCTGAGTCCGCTCGCTAGCGCCGCTTTGATGTTGGCTTGAACAGCACTGCCGGTGTCGACGCCGAGCGCTGGGAGCCGAAATGTCAAAGAGAAAGCTCGCATCAGTAGCCAGTGACTAGGCTACCTTGGACGCCATCGCACTTACCACCCATCCACGAAGGGACGTTTCTTGCCGGTCCGCGGCGGAGGCGGCGGCACGGAATTGAGCCCTGCGATCACCCAGTTTCTCGTCTCGGCAGGATCAATCACGTTGTCGAGCTCAAACAGTGACGCGGTGTTGAGCGCCTTACCGCGCTCATACATCTGCGCAACGTAAGTCTCATACGTCCGGAGGCGCTCATCCGGATCCTCGATCGCGGCCAGCTCCTTGCGTCGACCCAACTTCACCTGCCCCTCGAGGCCCATGCCGCCGAACTCACCGGTCGGCCAGGAGATCGCGAAGACCGAGGCATGGAAGCTGCCGCCGGCCATGCCGAGCGCCCCAAGTCCGTAGGCCTTTCGGATCACCACGGTGAAGGTCGGCACCGAGACGTTGGCTCCGACAAGGTAGGATCGGCAGCAGTGGCGCACGAGCGCAGTCTTTTCATGCTCCGGGCCGACCATGTTGCCCGGCGTATCGCAAAGGAACAGCAACGGGATGTCGTGCGCGTCGCAGAGCTGCATGAAGCGCGCGCCCTTGTCGGCAGCCGAACTGTCGATGGCCCCGGCAAGATGTGCCGGATTGTTGGCGACAACGCCGATCGGTCGCCCCTCCACGCGAATGAGCGCGGTGATCATGCCGTGGCCAAAACCCTTGCGGAGCTCCAGGAACGAACCGTCGTCAGCAAGCGTCTCGATCAGGTTTCGCATGTCGTAGGCGCGCAGCCGGTTCGGCGGCACGACGTGGCGGAGCTTTCGCTGGTCGGCGCAGGTCCATTCCTTCAGAGGTCCCTGGAAGTAAGAAAGATATTTCTTTGCAACGTCGACCGCCTCGATTTCGTCCTCGACCGCAATATCGACGACGCCGTTCGGCACCTGCACGCTTATCGGACCGACTTCCTCGGGCCGGTAGACGCCGAGGCCGCCACCTTCGATCATCGCCGGTCCACCCATACCAATGGTCGAGTTCGCCGTGGCGATCACAACGTCGCAACAGCCGAGGAGGACGGCGTTGCCAGCGAAGCAACGGCCGGAAGCGATGCCGACCAACGGCACCAGGCCGCTGAGGCGGGCGAAACGATGAAAGGTGTCGAGCTGCAGGGCACCCACGCCGAACGCATCGGTATCGCTGCCGCGTCCCCCGCCGCCTTCGGCAAACATCACGGTCGGCATCCGCCACTGCTCGGCCAGCCTGAACATGCGGTCCTTCTTTTCGTGTCCCTTCTTGCCCTGGGTGCCGGCAAGGACCGTGTAGTCATAGGCGAGCACCGCGACGCGAGCCTTGTCGGGCGGAAAGAGCGTTCCGTTGACCTGCGCGGTCCCGGCAATCAGGCCGTCGGCCTGCGTGGTATGGATGAGTTCGTCCATATCGACGGTACGGCGACGAGCGGCAAGGACGAGCCCGCCGTACTCGGCGAACGTTCCGGGGTCCACGAGCTGGGCGATGTTCTCCCGCGTCGTTCGCTGGTTAGTCCGGCGCCTCCGCGCGACGGCATCGGGCCGATGCTCGTCGGTCAATACGGTCTGGCGCGCGAGCACTTCCGCGAGATCAGGCCTGATCTCGTCGAGGTCGGCCTCGCTCTCTGCAACGAGCAACCCTCCGGAATCCTCACCCGGCTCGATGAACAGCAGAGGATGACCTTCATAGACGGTATCGCCCGGCACGACGTTGATCATGCGGACAACGCCGCCTGTTGTCGCCTTTATGACGTGCTGCATCTTCATCGCTTCCATCACCAGCATCTGCTGGCCGAGGCTGACGACGTCACCTTCCTCGATGTCCAGTGACACGATCGTGCCGAGCATCGGTGCGGGCAGCGTGACGGTGCCTTCCGGTCCACTCCCCTCGAAAGCGGGTATCGGCGGAGGAGTGTCATTCGCTCGCTCGTTGGACGGCTCCGCCGCGGTTCGTCCGTGGTTCAGAACTGCGAGTGGATCGCGGCTGTCGACCTTCGCGCCGGCCAGCTTCGTCGAGGATGCTGCCGGTTGAGGCGCGAAGAAGCGGGCGGGATGTTTGGCCGATTGAACCAGTGCCTCGATCCGCTCCTCGACGAAAAGCGTATCGAACGCGCCGGACCGGAATTCGGCGTTCTGCAGGATCGCCTGCAGAAAGGACGTGTTGGTCGGCAGCCCGACGATGCGGAACTCGGACAGGGCGCGATAGGCACGGTTCGCGACGTCGCCAAGATCGCCCTGCACCGCGTGGACGACCACCTTGGCCAGCAACGAATCGAAGCGCGGATTGGTCTGGTAGCCGGAATAGCCGAAAGCGTCGACGCGGATGCCGGGCCCAATCGGCGGATCGAACGCCGTCAGCGTCCCGCCCGCGGGCCGCACGCTGCCATCCTCCTTCATCGTCTCCATGTTGATGCGGAGCTGCATGGCGATGCCGCGCGGCGGCGAGATCGCGCCTTGCTCCAGGCCGAAGTCGGCAAGCTTCTTGCCGCCGGCGATCGCGAGTTGCGCGGTTACGAGATCGATGCCGGTCACCTGCTCGGTGACGGTATGCTCGACCTGCAAGCGGGCGTTCGCCTCGATGAAGGCGAAACGCTTGCCGGCCGTTGCCTCCACCAAAAACTCGAACGTGCCGAGATTGCGGTAATTGGCCGCCTTCGCGAGCTTGAGCGACGCCTCGTACAGATCGCGCCTGGTCTGCCCGGACAGGACCGGCGCCGGGGCGATTTCGATGATCTTCTGGCGCTGCCGCTGAATGCTGCATTCACGTTCGTACAAATGGCTGACGTGCCCCTGACCATCGCCGACGATCTGCACCTCGATGTGGCGGGCGCGGGGAAACAGCTCCTCGACATAGAGGTCGCCATTGCCGAAGGCTTGCCTGGCCTCGGTCTGGCAGAGCTGAAAAGCGCGTTCGAGTTCCGCTTTGTCGCGGACTGGCCGCATGCCACGGCCCCCGCCCCCGGCGATCGCCTTGATCATGATGCCGTCGCGGGCTTCGTCGAAAAACGCAGTGGCCTCGTCGAGGCTGGTGCCTTTCGACGTGCCCCGCAGGATGGGCACCCCGCATTTTTGCGCCAGGGCACGGGCGCTGGCCTTGTTGCCGAACAGGTCGAGGGTTTCGGGGGTGGGTCCGACGAAGGTCAGTCCGGCGCTTTCGCACGCCCGTGCAAATTCTGCGTTCTCACTTAGGAAACCGTAGCCAGGGTGAACCGCGTCGCATTCGCTCTCCTTCGCTACAGCAACGATCTGCGTGATGTCCAGATAGGCAGCGGGGCCAATGCCCTTTAACGATCTGGCCTCGTCACTGCGGCGTGTGTGCAGCGAGGCCGCGTCGTCTTCGGAGAAGATGCCCACGGTGGCGATGCCCAGATCTGCCGCGGCATTGGCGATCCTGATTGCGATTTCGCCACGATTTGCGATCAACAGTCGTTTCATCAAAAAAAGCCCCAGTTTCTTGTTATTCGACGGTCTTAGGATTCGACAGATTTGGCGACCGCGCGCGTGCCGATCACGCCTGACGCCTCAAGTTGCGCGATGTCGGCCTGCGAGAGGCCGAGATCGTCGTGCAAAACCACCGCGTTGTGCTCCCCAAGCGTGGGCGCAGCGCTGCGCAACGGCGGCCGTTGGCCGTCGAGCGTATAAGGCGCATGCGGCGCCACGTGAGAGCCAATGAAGCGGCGGTCCGTGCGCCGCCAGAATCCGGATCGCGTGAGCTGGGGATCACTAAGAAGGTCGAGTGCGGTGTAGACCGGGCCCGCGCTCACGCCGGCACGCTGCAGCAGCGATGTCGCCTCCGCCGCGGTGCGCTGTCGGCCCCACGCCTGAACAGCCTCCTCCATGGCGCGCTCCTTCGACTTGAGCGAGGTGAGGTCCATCGTCTCGACCATGAGTTCCGGTCGCCCGATCGTGCTCGCCAGCGCGTTCCACTGCGAAGGTGTCTCGGCCGTCACAGCAAACCAGTGCTCGTCAGCATTGCTGGCTGCCACCATCCGAACGGCGGCGAGCGGATGCCTGTTACCGTCCCGCTGCAGCGGATCGCGCTGTTGGGACTGCGCGATGACCGCATCGGCACCGAGTTGAAAGAGGCACTCAACCTGTCCGAGATCGATGACCGCACCGGCTCCGGTCCTATTGCGATTGTACAGCGCGATGAGCGCCGCGGCCGCACCGTAGATGCCGGCGACCGGATCGCCATAAGCAACGTGCTGCATGGTTGGCGGATCGTTGGCCTCCCCGTTCGCAAAAGGGAGACCTGAAGCTTGCTCGACCGTCGAGCCATATGCGCGAAAACCGCGCCACGGGCCTTTCGCCCCGAACGCGCCCATTCCGACGTAGATCAAATCTTGCTTGGAGGCGACAAGCTCGCTGCTGCCAATACCGAGCTTGTCGAGCACCCCGGGGGCAAAGTTCTCGATGAGAACGTCCGATTTTGCTGCGAGTTTTCGGACCAAATCCTTCCCAACCTCGCTCTTGAGATCGAGGGTGATCCCGCGCTTGTTGCGATTGACCATAAGAAACGTCGGCCGTGTCTCATAGGGTGGCGGATCGCCATCGAGCGGGCCGTCGAACGCGCGCCACCAGTCGAAGTGAGCGCAGGATTCAACCTTGACCACTTCAGCGCCGAGATCAGCGAAGTGGCGCGCAGCGAGCGGCCCGGCCCACCCCATCGACAGATCGAGGAGGCGGATACCCGCCAAAGGCAGACCCGCCGCAGCGTTCTTATACTTCTCGGGGGCGTCTCGCTGCGGCAGCTGCTGGATGTGGAAAGGCATGGTGGGACCGACGGCACCTGTCGTCTCCGGAATGGGCGCAAAACTGCTGCGCTGCTGCCAGTGCGGCGTCTCCACCAGCTCGGTCAGGCTCGGGACTGGCGCGAGCGGAATTCGGCGCTTCTGTCCCTCTTCCAGCCATTCACGCGCGCTCCGCGTCTTGAAGGCCGGCTCCAGCACGCGGTCCAGCTCGTCCGCGCGCTCCATGCGCTGGAGCGTCACCCACAGGTCCTTGTCCGTCCCAAGATCCGGCCGGCCGATCAGTTCGCACAGCGCGAGCCATTGCGGGACCGTGAGCGCGGTGACGCCAATCCAGCCGTCGGCGGCCGGGTAGATTCCGCCCGGGAACGTCGAGAAGCGATTGATGCCACGGCGGACGCTCCGATCTCCCGTGAGCGCAACAGCCGCCGCACCGCTTTCGGTGAAGCAGAGGTTGGCATCAAAAATATTAAGATCGATGCGCCGTCCCCGCCAGCCGACGCTGCGGCCGATCACTCCAGCAAGCCCCGCGACGAATGCGGTGGCGCCCGCAACTATCTGAGGCGCATGACCGCGCGGAAGCATGGGCGCGCGGTCCTTGGCACCTGTCGCATAGGCAACCGCGCTCATGGCCTGGATGACTGCATCACTCCCGACCCAATCGGCATACGGTCCGTCAGTCGCGAACCAGGTCAAGCCGACGCGGACAGCCGCTTCGCCCGGGCTCTGCCGGATCGCTGCGTCGGCCGCCTCGATCGCCGATCGGTCTTGTCCTGCAATGATCAGATCGACCTTGTCGCTACAATGGCGGAACGCAGCTGACCCGCTGTCGACCGTCATCTTGCCGTGATCGAGCCAACGGGCGTAGGCGTCGCTAGCGGCTCCCCCGTATCCTGTTCCGGTTAGGTCAGGCGTGCCGGCCTGTACGACCGTTGCACCGTGCGCGGCGAATAGCCGGCCGCAATAGCGCGTCGCCACTCCTCCTGAAAATTCTATCACTTTCAGACCCTCGAGCGGTGATGTCATTCTTGTTCTCTCTGTTCTTGTTACGACGCGCCGTTTGCGAGGCCCTTCGTCAGCAAGTGGCAGGCAGCGCGGCGTCCATCAGGGAGATCGGTCGGTGCGGGATCGACGTTCCTGCAGATCGGCATCACGTAGGGACAGCGCGGGTGAAATTTGCAGCCACTCGGCGGCTCAAGTGCGCTGCCGGCATCCTCGGCGGCCTCGGCGGCGGTCGGAACGAAATCCGGGTCGGGACGCGGTACGGCGTTGAGCAAGGTCCGGGTATAAGGATGCATCGGCGAGCCGAAGACTTCCGCGCTGGGGCCGCTCTCGACGATACTGCCGAGATAGATCACCGCGACATTGGTCGAGACGTGCTCGACGAGCGCTAGGTCATGCGCAATCAGCAGGTAAGTCAGGCCGAACTGCTTCTGGATATCCATCAGCAGGTTGAGGATTTGCGCCCTGATCGACACATCGAGCGCGGAAATTGGCTCGTCAAGGACGATGATCTTGGGGCGCAACGCGATCGCACGCGCAATCGCAATGCGCTGGCGTTGACCGCCCGAAAATTCGTGCGGATAGAGGTCCGCCGCGATCGCTGCCAGGCCGACAATGTCGAGGACTTCCAGGATCCGCTTCCGCAGCGAAGCGCGATCGGAGCGCTCATGCGCCAGGATCGGCTCGCTGATGATGCTGCGGACGCGCAAGCGCGGATTGAGCGACGCATAAGGATCCTGAAAGACCGCCTGTACACTGCGCCGATAGCGCTTGATCTCGCGCCTGTTCATGCAGGACAGGCTCTTGCCCTCGAACAGGACTGCGCCGCTCGACGGCTGCTCGAGCATCAAAGCGAGCTTTGCAATCGTCGTCTTGCCGCAGCCGGATTCGCCGACAAGGGCCACGGTCTGCCCTTCGGGAACGACCAGATTGACGTCGTTGACGGCACGCACGATTCCGCGCCCGCGGCCCGTGCGCACGTCGAAATGCTTGGTGAGTCCGCGAAGCTCAAGAGCGGTCATCGCTGGTCCGCTTTCAGCCAGCAATGCACGACGTGACCGTCGCCGACCTCGAAGCCCGGCGGATAGTCGTCGCAGACGCTCATGCGCTTCGGGCAGCGGGCCGCGAAGCGACAACCCTTGGGTGGATCGAGCAGGCTGGGCGGCTGCCCGGGAATTGCCGTGAGCTGCTCGCGCTTCTCGCCGAGATGCGGGATTGCCTCGAGCAGCGCTTGCGTATAGGGATGGCCAGGAGTCCGATAAATGTCACGAACCTTGCCGGTCTCGATGATCCGCCCGGCATACATGACGGCGACGCGGTGACATAGACCAGCTACGATCGACAGATCGTGGGTGATCAGGATGATGCCGACGCCGGTGTCGCGCTGGATGTTCTTGAGCAGCGACATGATCTGGACCTGGACGGTGACATCGAGCGCGGTCGTCGGTTCGTCGGCAATCAGCAGACGCGGTGAGCAGGCGAGCGCCATCGCAGTCGCCACACGCTGCCGCATTCCGCCGGAAAACTGGTGCGGGTAATTCGTCAGCCGCTGTTCTGGTGAGTGGATGCGCACGTTGCGAAGACCGTCCGCCGCCCGCTTCCAGGCCTCGCGTACCGAGCGAACCAGCTTGTGATAGAGGAACGGACCGGAGAGCTGGTCGCCGACTGAGAACACGGGATTGAGCGACGTCATCGGATCCTGCGAGATCATCGCGACCTTCTGGCCGCGGACATTCCGCGCCATCTCGTTTTCGCTCATACTCAGTAGTTCGGTGCCATCGAGCTTGATGCTGCCGTCGAGTTTGCCGCCGCCGTGCCGCGGCAACAGCTGCAGGATCGAGAGGCAGGTCATCGTCTTCCCGGAGCCAGATTCGCCGACGAGACCCAGCGTTTCCCCCTCGTGCACCTCAAAGCTGACGCCGTCGACCGCACGGACGACACCGCGTCGCAAATGAAGGTGCGTCGTGAGATTTTTTACGCTGAGAAGCGGGGCCTGTTCTGTCACAGCTGCCTCCGCTGAGGATCGAGCAGATCGCGCAGCCAATCGCCGACCAGATTTGCCGAGAGGCAGGTGAGCAGAATCGCGATTCCAGGCATGGTGATGCCCCACCATGCGTAGGTGATGTACTGCCGGGCGTCAGCCAACATCAGGCCCCAGGAGACGTCGGGTGACTGGATTCCCAGGCCCAGAAACGAAAGCGAAGCCTCGAAGATGATGACCTGGCCGATCTGCAATGTCGCGAGCACCAGAAGTGTGTTGAAGATGTTGGGGAGCAGGTGTCGCACGAAGATCGTCGGAGCGCTGCAGCCCGCCACCTTGGCGAATGCAACGTAGTCGCGTTCTTTCAACGACAGGATTTCGCTACGGATGATGCGCGCGTACCAGGTCCAATAGGTGAAGACGATAACGATGACGACTGTCGTGAGGCCGGGATCGAGGCTCACCGACAGGATCAAGGCCAGAGCCAGCGACGGAATTGACATCTTGATCTCGGCAATCCGCACGATTGTTGCGTCGACCCAACCGCCAAAATAGCCGGCAACGATTCCGAGCAGCGTGCCCAACGTGCCGGACAGGATGATGGCATAGAAGGACACGATCACCGAGACGCGGGCGCCGGCGATGATCCTGCTGAAGACGTCGCGACCAAGGTTGTCGGTGCCAAGCAGATGCTCAGTGCTGCCGCCGGCTCGCCAGAATGGTGGATGAAACGCGGCTCCAAGATCCAATCCGCTCGGGTCCCGCGGGGACAGCGAGTCGCCGCCGATTGCGGCGACGAGCACCAGGGCCAGGACCGTGAGCGGAATCCAGGGCGCGCCTAAAAGCAGCCGGCGCGGGCCGCTTGGTCGCGCGTCGGCCGAATTCGATTGCGCCGTTACGGTTGGCACGACGCTCATAGCCTGATCCTCGGATCGATCAGACTATAGGACAGGTCGACAAGCAGGTTCGACAAGATGAACACGATCGACGTGACGAGGACGCCCGCCTGCACGACCGGATAGTCCCGCGCGAACACCGCCTCCACCACGGTGCGGCCGAGACCTGGCCAGGCAAACACAGTCTCGACGACGAATGCTCCGCTGAGCATACCGGCAAAGTAGACACCCATGATGGTGACCAGTGGCAACAGCGCGTTACGGAAGGCATATTTCCAGATCAGCAGCCGCTCCGGCGTGCCCACCGCGCGCCCCATACGGATGTAGTCGCTATCGAGAACCTCCAGCATTCCAGATCGGATGATGCGGGTCTGCGCAGCGACCGGATACCAGCCAAGCGAGATCGCCGGGAGAATGACATGCACGGGCGTTTCGGCGCCGAACGCTGGAAGCCAGTTGAGGTTGACGGCGAAGATCAAGATCAACACGAGCCCGACCCAGAACGACGGCATGGCCTGTCCTGTCATGGCAACGACGCGCCCGATTTGGTCGATCCATGAACCGCGATAGACGGCCGACATCACGCCGAGCGGGACCGACAACAGGACGCTGAAGGCAAAGGCCGCGATCGCAAGCCCGATCGTCGCAGGCAGCCGCTCGAGCACCAGCTGGAGAGCCGGCATCTGCCAACGATAGGAGTTGCCGAAGTCGCCCTGCACGGCGTGGGACAGGAACAGGACATATTGCCGCCAGATCGGAAGATCCAATCCCAGATTCCGGCGCAATTCGTCGATCGCCGACTTCGGCGCGTCGATCGGCAGCATCAGCGAGACCGGATCGCCTGACAGGCGTGAGATCACGAAGATGATAAGGCTCGCACCGAGAATGCTGATGATCGCATTCCCGAGCCCTTTGACGACAACCCGCTGCATCCCGAAGCGCCCCTATCGCTGAGAGACCATTACTTCGTCAGGCCAATTTGCTGGAAGTTGCGCCAATTGGCGGCGGGCCACGGCTTGAAATCGATCTTGTCCCGCCAGGCGATGGTAATGACCGGGCGATAGGTCGTGACACCGCCGAGCACGTGATCATGCGCGTACTGGGCTGCCTCCTTGATGAGACCGACGCGCTGCTCGGGATCCATGGTCGCCTTGAGCTTCTCGACGAGCTCATCGGCCTTGGGATCGTCCGTGTAGGAATAGCTGCCCCACCCCTTTGCGGCCACGAAGCTGTGAAGATGTCCGGCCCACGGCGTCGCCGGATCGCCAGGCAGACCCTGGCTCCACATCCACATCAGGATGCCATCCATGTCCGGCGGCCCGTTGCGACCGCGCCGCCCGAGATTGATCCACGCGGCGTATTCGAGGCCCTGAACCTTGCAGCGGATTCCGATCGCGCTGAGATAGGCGAATACGGCTTCGCCGTACTCCTTGATGTTTGGCTCGCGCGGCGTCGTCAGATTGTAGCAGGGCGTGTCGAAGCCCCGCGGATAGCCGGCCTCGGCGAGCAGCTTCTTCGCGGTCTTGGGGTCATACGGGTAGGGCTTGAGCGCGGCGACGTATCCGGTCGATCCGTTGCCAACCTTCTCGTAACGTTCGCCCTGGCCGAACAGCACGGTCTTGATGATCGCATCGACGTCGATCCCTTGCGCGACGGCCCTGCGGACCCTCTCGTCGTGGAATGGCGAGTTCGGCTGATAGCTGGGAAAATCGATGTACAGGTTGTTGCCCGATACGGCCGTGAAGGTTTTCACGCCCGACATTTTCTTGATCTCGTCGACCGCCGAGAGCGGCACGGCGTCGATCCAGTCGACATTGCCGGCCTTGAAGGCAGCGATGCGCGTCAGATCCTCCGGAATGATCTTGATGACGAGGTTCTTGGCCGTGGGACGCGCGTCCTTGTTCCAGTAGCCGTCGAAGGCCTCGAGCTTGAGGTCCTCCTTGATCGAACGCGAGACGAACTTCCAGGGTCCGGTCCCGACCGGCGCCTTGGCGAATCCTTCCTCACCGACCTGCTCGAAATACTTCTTCGGGATGGCCCAGAGCTGAAGGTTGCCGACGACATACTCGCCGTCGGGCGCGCTGAAGTGCAGCCGGAAGTGCAGATCGTCGACGATCTCAAAGCGCTCCACATTGGCCTGCAGATGCGTCCACCGCGAGACCTTCGGATCCTTCAACCGGTTGAAGGAGAATTCGAAGTCGGCCGACGTCATCGGGTCGCCATTGTGGAACTTGACGCCGGGCCGCAGGTGGACGTCGATGATCGGCTTCTCGGGCGTTCCTTGAATCGACCAAGACTCGGCGAGCCAGTTGACCGGCTTGAGGTCGGGCCCGAAGCGCACCAACTGCTCGAACATCTGGCTGATGAAATACTGGTCGACCCCGGCTGAATACCGCGCCGGATCCATCGTGGTGCTTTCGGCGGCAAAGGCGACGGTGACCGTGTCTCCGCCCGACGACTGTGCGCGGGCATTTGCGCCGTACACAAGCAGCACCAGCGCTGCGAACATGACCGCAGATTTGCGCATCAAGTTTTCTCCCTCCCGTTTTTCGTTGTTGGGGCGATTTGCGCAGGGTCTCCCCTCTTTGTCAATTGTCGATTATTAATAATTTGCAAAAGGGCATTGCAGTGAGATAAGCAGTTCCGTAGGAAGGAAAGAATGAAGCAGGCTCAGCAGCGCAAGGTTGCGGACTTGATCGACGAGCCCGGCGCGCGGCGTGTCGCCGAGCGGCCGCTCACCATCGTCGAGCAGATCGTCGACCGTGTCGGCATCGCCATCGTGAAGGGCGAATATTCGGGCGGCCAGCACATTCCGGAGCAGGAGATCGCCGCACAGTTTGGCGTCAGCCACGGGCCCGTACGCGAGGCGCTGCGTGCGCTGGAGGGACGAGGGCTTGTCGAGGTGCTGCCCCGGCGCGGCGCATTTGCTGTCGAGATCTCGCTGGACACGATCGCGGACATCTTCAACATTCGGGCCGCGCTACTGGGACTCGCAGGTCATCATCTCGCGCTTCGCAAGGACGTTGCGATCGCAAGCGCTGATTTGATGGTACGTGTCGGCGAACTCCGCGACCTGGCAGCCAGCCGCAGCGTTGACCCGTTGGCCTTTGCCCACGCGACGGGTCGCGCAGGCGCGGCGGTGTATCGCAACTGCGGGAACGCTCTGTTGATCAAGACGCTTCGCGACCAAAATCGCGGCTCCTTATGGGGATTGATCTGGCGTGAGCATACGCTCGACTTCCTGACCTCTGAACGACGTCGTGTCGCAGCCGCCGACTGGACCGCCGCCGCCAAAGCGATCGCCGCAGGGAACGGAGCGAAAGCCGAAACAATCGTGCGCAAGGCGCTGTTCGACTCGCGGGATAGCGCAATGGCGACGCTGCGGCGGTCGCGAGGCGGCGACGTCAACGCCGCGAAGTTCGTCCGGGATTGAAGCGCCAGCAGTCTATGGCGGAATCAACATGGCCAGACTGCGCGCGTCATTGAGAAGCCGCGTCCGCGTGGAATAACATTCAAGCGAGCTATCCTTCAACCAGAGCCGACGCGCTGTCCGCATGGATCGGCCGCTTCCCCCACGGGAATAGTCAGGCGCTCGGCAGACAATGCCTTAGACAATCAGGCAATTGCGCTCTGCCGCGCGATTGGAGAACGTCCGCTCGCGATCCATCTACCAAAGCAGCCTCAACGGTCGGCGCATTTACTGTAGCATCGAATCGGCTCCCTTCTCGCCGATCCTGATCGCAGCAGCGTTGGTATTGCCGGAGATGAGCGTTGGCACGATCGAGCGGTCGACAACCCTCAATCCGCCATTCCCATGCACTCGTAGCTCGTCATCCTCGACTGCGTCCGGCCCCGTGCCCATCTTACATGTGCCCACAGGATGGAAGATCGAAGATGCGCTCTCGCGCACGTAGCGGAGGATACCGTCGACCGAGGTCAACGAAGGTCCCGGCCGCCATTCCGCCTCGACCTCCGCCACTAGAGCCGGCGCCCAGCGATCCGACGAACCACGTACCATCGCCGCCCGGTCTTCCGGCGCGCTCAGATAGTTGGCCTTGATACTCGGTCACCTCGGCTCCAAGCGCGCGCTCGTTCAAGGCAGATTCTATTCGGAACCGATTATCAGCCTTTTGATCCGGCAAATTGAAGATAACTTTCAACTCAAGCTGTTCGACCGGACGACGCGCATTCTTATCTAACAGCGGGATGACGAAGAGGAGCAGCAGCACCACGAGGGAGGTGCCGGAGCCCAGTGTCATGGCCCGCCTTGGAACGGCCTCGACCGCCTAATCTTCCTGGGCAAATTGTTAAATAGTGCTCATGATCAAACTCGCGTCACGACACTGACGCCGTCAGTGTCGGCTCTTTGCATCTGGATACACCTAGCACTACTTTTGCAAGTCTGTTCGCCGCCTTGCATCTCGCCGATTTGTTAAACGTCTTCAAATACCGAAAAGCCTCCGGCGGGCACACCGGAGGCTTTGGGAGGTATTAATGAAGTTGTAGTGAAGATGTAGACTCGTTCTCCTTCGGTTGTGGTCGATTAGAATTCTCGCTGAGCCCAACGTTCAGGCTGACAACGTCCTGTTCCTTGAACTCGTAGCGAGTGCCTTGAGCCAAACCAAGCTTCGGAGCTGCGGGAGTAAAACTCTCTGCGGTTCCCCGCCGGGGGCTCTGTTGGAATCAAATGATCTCGACTTAGAAGTTCCGCTGAGCGCGAGCGAGAAACGTCCAGGTGCTCTGATCCTTGAGCTCGTACACCGCCGCCGGCTTCGCGAGGCCCCCGATCGCCGGAAGCGTAACTGCGCCCGTGTACTTCTGGTCGAGCATGCTGTAGACGACTTCGCCCGAGAACGTGAGATTCTTGACCGGGGTCCAGCGTGTCGTCGTACCAATCTGCGCCACGCTGAAGTCGGGGTTGCAGGTAAACCCTGTACCGGCGACCGCCACCGCTGCAACGTTCGCGCACATCAAAGCCTTAGCCGTGTCATTATGGTGGACGGTAGCCCACGCACCGAAGATCGTGCTGTTCCAGTACGGGTCCCAGTTGTGGGTGTAACCCCCGCGGAAGCCCCAGGTCTGCGTCAACTGAAGGCCCGTGCCAGTCGCCGACGAAGTTCCGCTGAACACACCGTCAGACACGGAAGCAAAGCCGAGGCTCTGGTACGCGCCCTCCAAGCCGGTGCCGCCAAACATTGCCAGGGTGACCGGCGCCAAGCTCTGGAAATTGTACCGGCTGGCACCGTCAGTATAGACAGCCTGCAAGTTGATCGTGTCGCCGGGACCTGTCGGGATGTTCTTGAGCGATAAGGCGCCCTGGATAGCCCAGCCCCACTTGTCGCTGGGATGACCCGAGGATTCGTTCGCCGCGGTATAGTAGTTGGTGTGATTGTCGTGCGCTGCGAGCGACAACTTCGCGAAACCCCAAGCCTGGTCAACTGAGATCGTAGCGATGAGGTCAGGAGCTGCGGCGCCGCCAAGGCTCTGCACGCCGTAAGGGGTGGCGGCTGCCAACGCACTACCAACCACGGCGGCCACGTTAGCAGCAGTCACACCCGGGAACGACGTGTTGAAGAGGATGGTCGTGGAGTAAGCGACCTGATCCTGCGCCGAGATTGCGGCCGTAACACCATTACCGAACTGGCCGGTGTAGGTGAACTGGTTCACACCAGTGACCGTGCCACTGCCGCCGACGAGGCCGTCGAACGAATTAGCCGGATAGTTGGTCCAAGGCGCATCGAACTGGGAGTACGTCTTACCCATAGTAAATCCAGCAAATTGGATGAACGCGTGATACAAGCCAACCGTATCGCCGCCCGCGATGCCGGCGTTGCCGAAGGTGCCCGCGAGGGTAGGATTTGGAGTCGTCCAGACGAACCCTCCTTCCCAGAAGGTGCGGACTACGCCGTACTCGGTCGCAGTACGCGTATCGATGCTGAGGTTCTCGCGGGAACGAGCGGTGTAGTAGTTCCGCAAGCGGTTTTGCGCACCTGCGACGCCGCTATAAGCGCCATTGAAGACGCTGTTGCTGTTAAGCGCGGTTTCAACTCGCAGATAGCCACCCAGCTTGATGCAGGTATCGGTGCCCGGGATATAGTAGAAACCGGCGCCATACAGGGAGCAGATCTTCACGTACTCGACCGCCTTGGCCTTGACGGGAAGATCAGCTGCCTGCGCTCCACTCATGGCGACAAGTCCCGCCGCTGAGCCGAGGATAAGGCTCTTAATCGACATCATGTAAACCTCCAAGTTTGTTCTGGGCGAAAGATCCGGGATCCGTCTCTGAGTGCACAGCATCAGAGGGTCCCCTCTTGAGCCCCTCCCAAAGAAAGTGTTCAGCCGGAGCTTCCGTGAACTGAACTAGAATTAAATTATCGAATCTTCTTCGATATGTAAATTCTCGAATTTACTTCAATGTTCGGTTGCTGGGCGTCAGTTGCTTTCGAGCAACACTGCCAATCAGAAGAAAATCTGCCTGGGACTATTGGGGTAAGCTGGGCCGCTGGTGAACCAACCGGAAACTGAGCCCTTCCCGGCGTTACGGCGGTATTCTCCGCTCAGGAGGCCATCGAGAGGTGCATATAAGCCTCCCATAGATGTTATTTGTCACCTCGACCCGAATAAGGTTACATAATCAAGTTACACTTTAGGAGTCGCCGAATGACCGCTGGTAGGAAAGTAGCGGGAGCGCGCCCGGTCGGCCGAACGCCTACGCGTCCAGTTAGAGATCGGGCCGACAAGGATATTCACGATTTTACGTGGGACATGGTCGCTATTAACAATAGCCTTGAGGATATCCGTAGGGCTTGGGCGGAGGCCCTAGGCGTGAGCGGACCGCAATGGCTCATCCTAATGGCAATAAGCGAATCAGATGATGATCAAGGGATTTCGGTTGGAGAAGTGTCCGAAAAACTTCAGGTCAATCCCACGTTTGTAACTGCTCAATCAAAGAGTTTGGAGAGTGCCGGCTTGTTGAATCGGTCTCCATCTCCGACTGACGCTAGAATCGTATTAATGTCGCTCACCGACAGAGCTCGCAAAGAGATTGAAAAGCTCTCCGTTCGGCGCAAAATACTGAATGATTCCGTCTTCGCGGATATGAGCGAGCGAACTCTGAAAGAGACCAAAGAGGCAATCGCAAGTGTTAGGCGCCGCGTAGAAGAGGCTGCGCTTCAGCTGCGCCTGGTTCGCAGATAGCTTCCTTCAGCGAGCCTTGTGCAGTTCTTCTCCGGCGCGGCAGCGGATTGCTCCGCGCCCATCATCGAACAGCGTATGGACGTTGACAAACTACGCTGACAGACCTCGGTTCGTTCTGATCGAGCGGCGCGGTGTGCAACTCAACAAGGCATAGGCTGCCAAACGGATTCCATATCGTATCTTGTTACCGATATCTGTTCGAGCGAGCCTTCCGGAAATCGATTTCGATCGTTTATCGAGCTTGGCGGGATAGCGCAAATTCCGGGCGCGCGGAATGGCATGGCCGCGCTAATTTAGTCTAGAGGCACGCGCCGCCGATTCGTGGCTCTCTATCTTTCGGGAGCGGCGATGACCGCATCGATGCACGGATCTGGGATTATTACGGTTGACGAAGTATCCCTCTTCGTTCGCCAGGTAGCGAAGGCCTTCCGCGGCAAGCGGCGAGCCGATCGTGATGCTGGCTTCGTGTTATGCCCTTACCGCGGCATTGGCCGATCGTTATTGCGACGTGAGCCGCGCTTTTATCCAATCGAATATGAACTCCTTGCCGAGCGTCGGATTGTCCATCTGACAAAAGGACGCTCCCGTTTCGTCAGCCGAGAAAATCTTCAGGTCAATTTTAGCACCTGCCTCTCGGTGGTACTCATACAGTTCAATCGCATTGCTGACGTCGACAAAGTCGTGCTCTCCCACCGTGACAAGGTAGGGGCATTTGATCTTGCCGGCCATCCAATGCGGTGGTGATTTCATGTTATGGCCAAACTCGGCATCGCCGCCGACGGAAAGCCATTTCGTCAAAAACGACCGTTCGTTCTGGTCCCAAAGGCCACCATCACACACCACTGCCGCAAAGCGACCGTCTGCGCCAGCCGCGCGCGATGCATACGATCCACCAAAATTGTCGCCAAACAAGGCAATCCGCTTCACGTCGACATCTCCACGACCTAATAGATAATCCAGGCAGTAACTTAGAGGCACCTCTTGATCATGGCGTCCGCGAATCTTGTTTCGGAACGCCGACGCTCCTTGTCCGGGAAGATCGACAAGGAGCAGAGACAAGCCCCTGCTAAGCGCATGACGCGGCATCTTGTATAGAAGCTCTTCTTTCGGTTCGGATAACCCGCCGACGCATATGACTACCGGCGTGTTTTCCGCGGCGCTTACTGCGCGCAGAAAGTAGCCGCATAGGGAGTTGTTGTCTTCGTACGGAATTTTGACTATCTCGCCTGCGGGCGACATGCATTTCAGGTATGAGTGAGAGCAGCGTTCCATCTTTTCGAAGACGGACACTCGTCTACTGTCTTCAGGTTTTAGAAAGCACTCTGCCGTCCGATAATAGTTTGAGGCGCGGAGCCAGTTGCTCATCGCAGACTGAAAGTGGCCCGCCTCCCAGGCCAAGTCAGCACGTCCCCTGCTGGCATCGGCAATCTTACTCCATTCTCTGTACCAACTCTCGTCGTCTCCGGCGGTGATGCGACTAGCCGTCAAAAAGCATTCCGAGATTGTGCTTGCGCCTTCTTGCGCTACACCAAGGGTTCGCAGGAATTGAAAGCAGTAATCTTGGTAGTCCGGCCAATGCATCCACCCCAGCGGTTCATAACTTGGTCGCGCTGTCTCGCGCAAATCGTTGAGCATGTCGCGGTTTCCTCCAGACGACAAACACTAGACACGAAGTTTGCATCACTCGTCGATAATCGCGACCGCGCGAGTCCAGCCCGCGGATGCCCGTTCGATCTTGACCGGGAAGCACGACACCGAAAAGCCGGTCGAGGGCAACAGCTCGAGATTGTGCAGCTTTTCGATGTGACAGTAGCCGATGTGGCGTCCGGCCTTGTGGCCCTCCCAGATCAGGCTGGCGTCCCTGGTCTCGGCATATTTCTTCGCGGTGTAGACGAAGGGCGCGTCCCAGCTCCAGCCATCGATGCCGGTTAGCCGGACGCCGCGCTCGAGCAGATACATCGTCGCCTCATAGCCCATGCCGCAGCCCGAGCTGACATAATCGGGTCTGCCGTATTTGGCGCCGGCGCTGGTGTTCACCACGACGATCTCCAGCGGCGACAGCGTGTGGCCGATGCGCTTCAGTTCGTTCGCCACGTCCCTGGCGGTCGCGACATAGCCGTCCGGAAAGTGCCGGAAGTCGAGCTTCACGCCCGGCTGCAGGCACCATTCCAGCGGCACCTCGTCGATGGTCCATGACCGTTCGCCGCGGTTCATGGTGGGATGAAAATGCCAGGGCGCATCCAGATGGGTGCCGTTATGGGTTGAGAGCTGCACCTGTTCGACTGCCCAGCCCTGCCCATCCGGCAAGTCTTGCGCGTTCAGCCCCTCGAAGAACTGCAGCATGCGCGGCAGGCCCTGCTGGTGATCGATGTACTGGATGGCGGGATGGCTGCCCGGCGGATCGGCAGGCACATCGTTTTGCAGCGGCACAGAAATATCGATCAGCTTGCGCGCCATGGCGCTTCCTCCGTTTGTTTTTTCTCTTGGTTTTCGTTTCGGCGCTACGCCGCAAAAATCGAACAGTTTTGCCGCGGTACGGCCGAAGATGTCGAGTGCGGCAGGCATCACTGGAGAATAGCGCAAGACCTGCCGCGGGACGTCAGGAGTCTTGCCGCTCGACCCTGTTTTTCAAGACGCCGATTTTCTCGACATCGAGCTCGATGGTGTCGCCATGCTCGAGATACCAGCCAAGTTCCAGCCCGCAACCGTTGCCGACCGTGCCCGAGCCTATGAATTCGCCTGGCATCAGGGTTTCGTCCTTGGTGACGTAGGCGATGATCTCCTCGAACGAGAACAGCATGCCGGAGGTCTCGCCCTGCGAACGCATCTTGCCGTTGACGCGCGCCTCCATCTTCAGCCGGTAGGGATCGCCGATCTCGTCTGCTGTCACGATCCACGGCCCCATCACATTGCCGCCATCAAAACTCTTGCCTTTAGTCGGGCCGAGCCGACCTTCCATCTCGAACCGCTGGGCATCGCGCGCGGAAAAATCATTGAAGATGGTGTAGCCGAAAATGTGGTCCTTGGCCTTCGCCGCCGGGATATTGGCGCCTTTGTTTTTGGTGATGATGCCGAACTCAAGTTCGTAGTCCATCACTTCGCTGTAGCGCGGCCATTTCACGATGGTGTTGGTGCCGCGCACGCTGAATCGGTTGGTGATGTAGTAAATCGGCCGCTTGCGATAAATCTCCGGCAATTCGCCGAGCGGCTCGGCATCGATGCGCGCTAGTTCGGCCATGTCATTCTTTGCGCGCGCCGCGAGTTTGAGTTGGCCGCGCGGCGCTTGCAGGATGTGCAGCGGAAAGGACATGCCGTCCCGCATCTGCCGCGGCTCTGGAACAGGTGCGAGAATTTCGACGGTGGCAACGGACACCGAAAGTGAGGGATCGGTGCCGTACCGGTCGAATGTCGCGCGGGCCGCCTCCAGCGCTGCTTCGCCGCCATCGATCAGGGCAAGCATCGAAGTGAAGTTTAGGTTTGGCTTTCCCGAACGCGCCGCCGCCGCCGCGAGATCGAAGATCTGGCCGTCATTCGCGTAGACAACGCCGACGCGCTCCGTGCCGTCGGCACGATATGTCGCAAGCTTCACTGTGTTCCCCCAGTCTTGTACTTTGCTAAAATATATGATTTAAGAAAATATCGATAAATCGAACACGTCAAGAAAAATCTTTCGGGAGAGCGCGCAATGAATCGGTGTCTTGCAGGTCTGGCAGCAATCGCCGTGGTTCTATTAAGTGGCGGGGCGCAAGCGCAGAAAATTCAGATCGGCTGCACCCCGACCAGCGATTGCGTCTCGGCGATGGCCGCGATCGATGAGGGCATCTTCAAAAAGCATGGCCTCGACGCGGAAATGGTCCTGATCGGCATCAACTCGAACATTCCTGCCGCCATCCTCTCGAACTCGATCCAAATCGGTGGACCGACATCGACGGTTTTTCTGCAGGCGGTGGACGGCGGCCTTGATCTGGTCGCCATCGCCGGCGCCTCGAAAATGAGTCCGACATCGAACGCCGCGATTTCGGCGTTCGTCCGCAAAGGCGTTACCATCAACGAGCCAAAGGATTTCGTCGGCAAGAAGGTTGGCGCCCCCGGCCTTGGGGCGTTTCTTCATGTGCTGTTCGTGAAATGGTTGGTTGAAAAAGGCGTCGATCCCAAAAGCGTCAATTTCGTCGAGGTGACGTTTCCAACCATGACCGACATCATCAAGTCGGGCGGAGTTGACGTCGTGCTCACCAGTGAGCCGACCGTTACCCGGATGCTCGATGCCGGATTGGGAACGGTCGCGACCCGCTATGCCGCGGATCTCGGGCGTACCGAACCGATCATCTTCTACGCGGCATCGCGTGACTGGGCCGAGAAGAATCCCGAAATCATCAAGAAGTTCCGCCTTGCGATCGCTGAAGGCGCCGCCGTGGTCAATGCCGACCGGGAAAAAGCATCGGTATCGATTTCGAAATTCGCCAAGCAGCCGATCGAACTTGTCCGGGCCACCACGCCAAACCAGTCCGATCCTGTGCTGAAATCGGAGCAACTCGCCTGGTGGATCGACATCATGTCCTCGCAGAAAATGCTGCAGAGCAAGCTCGATCTAGACAAGCTGATTCTGAAATGAGGGAGCTTCCATGGCAACATCGGCGCAAAGCGACGTAATTGAAGTGTCCGGTGCCGACACGCTCAGCGAGCGCGCGGCCATCCTGGTCGAGCAGGACATTATCGCGGGCAACCTTCCGCCCGGCGCGCGGCTGGGGATCGTCGATCTCGCCCGCCGCTATGGGATCGGCGCCACGCCGCTACGCGAGGGCCTGTCCCGTTTGGTTTCCCGCGGGCTGATCATCGGCATCGGCCAGCGCGGGTTTCGGGTGGCCGACGTCAGCCGCGAGGACTTGTCGGACATCACGCGGATGCGGACCGTAGTGGAGATGGAAGCGTTGCGGCTAGCGATCCGGCATGGCGACGATGCCTGGGAAGCCGGAATTCTGGGCGCGCTGCATCAGATGCGGCGCCATATCGAGCGGACCGGCAACGAATTCCGCGAAGGCGCGCCGGACTTCGACCGGTTGCACAAAGCCTTTCACACCGCACTGCTCGCCACATGTGGGTCTAAGCGGTTGCTGGCGGCGCATTCGGATCTCTACGATCAGGCTTATCGCTATCGCCGTGTCATGATGCGTGGCTTCGACAGCGGCAAGAAATTCGTCGCGGATCATCAGCTGCTCGCCGACAGGGTTCTCGCCCGCAATGTCGAGCCGGCCCGAGCCATGCTCAAGGCGCATTTGCGTTCGACGCTTTATCTTGTCTACCCCACAGGCAAAAGGAAATAACATTGGTTATGCCGTTGCGCGACCGGACGAATTGCCGATCTCCCGAGCCAGCTCAGATAGAGTTCTCACAAGTCACGCTCGAACTGGGCGGCAAGCGAATCATCGAAAGCCTCAACCTCGCGGTAAAGCCCGGAGAATTCCTCTGTATCATTGGGGCATCGGGCTGCGGCAAGACCACGGCGTTGCGCCTTGCCGCCGGATTGTACCGGCCGACCACAGGCGACGTGACCTTCGAAGGTCAGCCGATGCGAATGCCCCGGCGCGACATCGCCATCGTGTTCCAGGACTATGGCAAGGCGCTGCTGCCGTGGCGTACGGCCGCGGGCAATGTTTCGCTGGCACTGGAAGCGAATGGCGTCTCATCAGCGCAGCGTGGGGAGCAGATCGATGAATTGCTCAACAAGGTCGGACTGCCCGGTCACGCTGGGAAATATCCAGCCGAAATGTCCGGCGGGATGCAACAACGTCTGCAGATTGCACGCTGCCTCGCACAGAAACCCAAGGCGCTGCTGATGGACGAGCCTTTCGGCGCGCTTGATGCGATGACGCGGCAGGGACTGCAGGATGAAGTTCTCTCGCTGGCGCAGGCAAGCCATGCTACGGTGATATTCGTCACCCACGATCTGGAAGAAGCGATTTACCTCGGCGATCGCGTCATCGGCCTGTTGCCGCATCCAGGCAGAGTCGGCATCGAACTCATGATCGACCTGCCACGGCCGCGCGACCAGTTGACGACCCGCGAACATCCGGAATTCCTGCGGCTGCGGCGCGAGCTGTTCGATTTCATCAAGGCCTCCGAAGCATGATGCCGGAGCGTGCCAAGGCGTTGGCGCTGCCTATTGCGCTTCTTCTTGTGGCGGAAATCTGGACTCGCGCTTTGCATGTGCAAAGCGATTCGCTGGCGCCGCCAAGCGCAGTTGCGGCGGCGCTCATCGAAGCCCTGAGCGATGGCTCGATGTTGGTAGCAACGCGCGACACGCTGGCTTCGGCGTTTGCTGGATTGCTGGCCAGCAGCGCCATCGGCCTTGCGCTTGGCATCACGCTTGGGATGTTCCAGATCATTGACCGCCTGATGGAAGTGACAATCGAGACCATCCGGCCGATTCCGTCGATTGCGCTGCTGCCGATCGCCTTGATCGCACTCGGCTTTGGCTATCGCATGGAGATCGCAATCGTGACGTTCGCCTGCGTCTGGCCGATCCTGATCCTGAGTCGCGCGGCGGTCAGGGGCATAGAACCAAGGCTACTGGAAGTCTCGCGCGCGCTTCGGCTTTCGCTGGGCGATCAGGTGCGCAAGATCATCATTCCGGCTTCACTCCCCCGGATCTTCGTGGCATTCCGGCTGTCCGCCGGCATTGCGCTGATCGTGGCGGTCTCGGTCGAGATCGCGATCAATCCGATCGGGCTCGGCGCCGCCATCATGACCGCGCAACAGGCGCTGCGGCCTGACCTGATGCTGGCCTATCTCTTGTGGATCGGCGTGATCGGATACGCATTGAACCGTGGCCTGGTCATCGCGCAACAACGCCTGTTCGGCCGCGCTGCTTTAGTGGGAGAGGCTTCGTGAAGCGTCAGATTCTGTACTGGCGCGCCGCCAGCCTTGTCGTCGCCGCCGGTTTCATCGTGTTGTGGCAAATGATCGCCAATCTGCGGCTGGTGTCGCCGGTATTTCTGCCGGGGCCGGATCGCGCTTGGGCTGCGCTGGTGCGGGGATTCGCTAGCGGTGAGCTCTGGACCAAGCTGCTGGGCACCTTGGAACACATGGCCTATGGCTGGTTTGCGGCGTCAATCGCAGGCATTGCGCTCGGTGCGATGATTGGATCATCACGAACGATGCGCAGTTATGTCGCACCGTCGCTCGAATTCCTCCGACCACTACCGGTATCAGCCATCGTTCCGGTGGCGATCGCGATGTTCGGACTGACGCAGGGCATGGCACTGTTCGTCATTGCGTTCGGGGCGATCTGGCCGATGCTGCTGGCGACCGTTCACGGGTTCGCCGCGGTCGAGCCTCGCCTCTACGAAGTAGCAAGGTCGCTGCAGATGTCGCGGCTGGCGGTCATTTTCAAGATTGCGCTGCCCTCGGCAAGTCCCGACATCCTGTCCGGCATGCGTCTCAGCCTGACGGTGGCGTTGATCCTGGCTGTAGTGTGCGAAATTCTGGCCGGCCTCGATGGCCTGGGGCACTGGGTGTTGTTGTCAGCACGCGCGTTCCGTTCGGCAGATTTGTTCGCGGGTGTAATTCTGCTCGGTGGGATCGGCTATGGTACCGCGCTCGCGATGTCGACGGTCGAGAAGCAGCTATTGAAATGGCGACCGAGCGGCCATTGAGCCTCGAAATGTTTCGGCTATTCGGATTACGGTGTGGGCTCGCAGGCGAGCTGACGTAATTACGAACTGACTTGCTTCAGCCAGCCGGTCCCGACGGGCCGGGCGAGAAGCCCGGGTCGCCGGCTCCGGCCGAGCTGTTGCACCGCCAGACCGCCCCTGGAAGGGCGGCATCCGGGATCCGGAGGCATCTCCGGATGCGGACGGCGGTAGCCAATCGTCTTCGCCGCTTTGAGACCCCGGTGGACATCCGCCCTGCTACCGGCTTCAGCGGGCAGCGGCACATCCTTCCGCAGGTGTGCGCGCCACCCTTCATCGAAGACCGGCAGGACATCCTTTATCTCGGCGCGCGCCGCGATGCCACGGCGCGCGATCTCCGCAGCCGACGCGCAGGCGTCAGGCAGGTCGAACCGTAAATTTCCGATGGTGGTGGAGTAGCCACCCCAGACCTCGAGCACGGCAATCCCCGCGAGGCCCGCCTTGCGGCGAAGCATCGCCACGAACACGGTGCGGCCACGGTAGTTCAGGAGCTGGTTCAGCTTGCGGTTCTTGCCACCAGAGCGCAGCTTGCCCAGGCCTTTCTCCACGGTGATCACGCCGCCGCCGTATTGGCGCGCCAGCGCGATCGCGCCGTCGCAGGCCACGGCCAGTACCTCGCGGACCACCTCCGTCGGCGCGCTCGGATCAACCTCGCTTCCGCGTTCGGCCACGCCAATGCGTAAAGCACGCTGAAATGCTATTATGACCTGTGAGTATGTCTGCGGGCTGTTAAACCAGATGAAGGCGCACGGCTACGGGCAGTGCACGCCGCGTCGACCTTAACGCCGCCGAGGTGCCATGGATCGATTTCTCTTCGGGTTATGAGCAGCGCGCGCTCGACAAGTGTCCGAATCAGGGCTCGCGCAAGCCGTGCGCCTGTACCAGAACTGCACGCTCGATATGGGTAGCCTGAAGCTGGACTCGATCAAAGATGGCGAGATAGATCTCGCCCGACGGCCGCCGTCGAAAGTCGAGGAAGGTGCGCTCGGCTATCTCTGATCGGCGGCGGAAACGTTGGCCGCAGGGCTGTGGCGGGTGCCAAAACGAAGATCACGAGGCAACCCGGCAGATGCGCTCAGGTCGCAACCGATCGTCAATTTTTGGCCGCGGCCCGCAGGTCTGGTCCCCAAGTGATCACGGGCGGATTCTCGGCTTTCACGATTGGAGTCAGCACCCGATCCAGATAGGCCCCGACGCCATCGCTTCGGAAAACGTAGAACCGATTTTCCCGGATCGCGTTGATCGTCGCTTCGGCGATGTATTCGGGCCTGATGCCGGCACCTTGAGCCGCGTCAGAGTTCGCTCGGAATCCTACGTCGTTCCACTCGCGGTCGCTCCACGGCCTGTCGCTCGCTGGGCGGTTGCGCCAGGAACGATGGATGTCGGTGGCGACCATGCCCGGACAGACCACTGAGACGCCGACCCGCGTGTTTGCGGCGACCAGCTCGGAATAGAGCGATTGACTGATCGAAAGGCATGCGGCCTTCGATGCGCAGTAGGGAGAATGCTGGCCGATGCCGACGTAAGAGGCGAGCGACGCCGTGTTGACGATGTGTGCGGGCTCGCCCTGGTCGATCAGGATCTGGGTGAACGCCTTTACGCCGTGCACGACGCCCCCCGACATTCACGTCGAGCACCCAGCGCCAATCGTCGAGCGACATCTTCCAGGTCGGGCCGGTGATGGACACGCCCGCGTTATTGACGACAATGTGAACCTTTCCGAACGCTTTCAACGTCGCCTGAGCCAGGGCTTCTACGTCCGCATATTTGGTGACGTCGGTTCGCACTCCGATTGCTTCGAAGCCCTTCGCCTCGAGTTCCCTCACAGCCCGCTCAAGTGCGTCCGCCTGGATATCGGCGATCACGATCTTCACGCCCTCACGGCCGAAACGATCGGCCATGGCAAAGCCGATGCCGCTGGCTCCGCCGGTAACGACAGCCACTTTGCCTTTCAAGTCACGCATGGAATTGTGCTCCGTATCAACGTTATCCGATATACTTGTTCAGAGGTGCTCAGCGAACCAGTCGACCGCGAGTTTCAGCGACGGCTCATAGAATTTGTCGTAGACTTCGTAGTGCGTGCACGGGAAGGTGTGCCGCTCGGCCTTCGCATGACGACGTACGATGTCATAAGCCGCTCCGCCTTGAAGCGCGGGCTCGCCGTACTCCTCGTTCTCCGCATCTATGAAGAGAGTTGGAACGCGGATGCGTGCGGCCGCCTCCAGCGGAGAATGGCCACACTGGCGAGCCACATCGGGTGTGCCCTTCAGCCCGGCCGCAGTGTCCACACCTTGCGGGATCGGAGGGTTGAGCACGGCACGCGCCTTATCAGCCATGCGGCGACGGGCAAGATCGGTGTACCAGGCTTCACGTGGGTGGCCGTAACCGCCAATCTGCGCCACGACCGTCTTGACGCGGGCGTCCGTGCCCGCGGTAAACACCACGTGCCCACCGCCGTAGCTCGAGCCCCATAGCCCCACGCGGCCTTGGTCAACTCCATCTTCCGATAGAAGGTAAGCCAAGGCCGCACGGATGTCGGCGATCTGGTCCAAAGGATCGACCACCTCCCGCACCACGTGCACGCGAACATCGCGCTCGCCAGCTTCCGTCAGCATGGGAGTGTTCTTCACCGGAATCATCCGCCCATCAGACCCACCCCAGCCGCGATAATCAAAGACCAAGCAAACGTACCCCGCGCGAGCGAAAGGCGCGGCGTAGCGTTCCGCCAAATGCTCCTTCAGCCCGCCCCAGCCATGACAAAGCAGAATCGCGGGGCGCAGGCCGAATGCCCCGACGGGCCGCAGCAATTCCGCCGCAAGTCGTGAGCCCTCGCTCCAGAGCGTGACAGGGCGGCGGTCGACGTCATAGTTCGTTGCATTCACACTCATTAACTCCCCATCTGCTCTGCTGTTGCCTTCGCAGAAGTTGCGCGCGTCGACTCTTTCGACGCGCCGTCCAGGAGATCCTCCCGGCTTCGCAACATCGTCTCAGGCCGAAAGCTGTGAAAACTTCCGCCCGGTCTCGGACAACCGCTTCACCAAGGTTGTTGGCGTTAGGGCGGACAGTCCTGTGCGTCCGGCAAATTGCTCCAGAGAAGAAGCGATTTGCCCCACACCCACCTGATCTGCCCAGAACATCGGTCCGCCCGTGGCGGTCGGCCAGCGATATCCGTGCACCCAAACCACGTCGATGTCCGTGGGACGAATGGCCTTTCCTTCATCGAGAATGGCAGCAGCCTCGTTAATCATCGGGTAAAGCAATCGCTCAAGGATTTCCTGATCCGAGATCGGACGAGGAGTGACGCCTTTCCGTGCGGTAAATTCACGAATGATGCGCTCCACGAAGGGAGACGGCCGCGCGGTGCGGTCTGCATCGTAGTCGTAGTACCCGGCTCCAGTTTTCTGCCCACGTCGATCCTGTTCGCACAGCAGGTCACGAAGCGTTTCCCCACGGGAAGTCTCTTGGTTCCAGCCGATATCAAGTCCGGCCAGGTCGCTCATCTCGAACTGCCCCATCCTGAATCCGAATTCGCGAAGCACCCGGTCAACGTCCCAGGGCATGGCGCCTTCCATGATCAGTTGGTGCGCTTGACTTGCGCGCTGAAACAGCATCCGATTGCCGACGAAACCGGGACCGACACCGACCACTACGCCAATTTTTCCGATGGCACGGGCCACCGACAGGGCGGAGGCGACGACCGACTTTGACGTCTTCTCGCCGCGCACGATCTCAAGGAGGCGCATGACGTTAGCCGGCGAGAAGAAATGCATCCCCACGACGGACTCTGCCCGCTTGGTTGCGGCGGCGATCTGATCGACATCTAGATACGAGGTGTTGGTCGCGAGTATGGCGCCTGGCTTCGCCACTGCATCCAGCTTCTCGAAAATCGATTTCTTCAGCGCCATATCCTCGAACACGGCCTCGATAATTAGATCGCAATCCTTTAGATCTTCGATTGAAAGACTTCCCGTGAGGCGCGCGAAGCGGGCTTGAACCTCTTCGGCAGAGAACCGCCCACGGCTTGCCGAATTGTCATAGTTGCGGCGAACGACTGCCAATCCACGATCGAGAGCCGCCTGGGCCGTCTCGACAATAGTAACTGGCAGACCTGCGTTCGCGAAATTCATCGCGATGCCGCCTCCCATCGTTCCCGCCCCGATGACTCCAATCTTCCGGAACGGCATGATCGGGACGTCAGAAGAAATATCTGGAACGATCCAGCAATCGTGCTCGGCCTTCGCCAAATGCGCTGCGGAGGAGTCTGAGTCAGATCGGAAAGTAATCGTCATTGTATCTACCTTTCAATTGGCTTGATCGTCGCTTTGACGTTCTCGCGCCTCGGGTCTTGATGGCGGGCGCAAGCACGTCGTCGGCATCAGAAAATTTCGAACAATCCGGCAGCGCCCATGCCGCCGCCCACGCACATGGTCACGATGCCGTGTTTTGCCCCTCGCCGCTTGCCTTCCAGCAGGACATGCCCGACGCACCGTGCGCCCGTCATGCCATAGGGATGGCCGATTGAGATGGCGCCGCCGGACACATTCAGCCGATCTTCGGGGATCCCCAGCTTGTCGCGGCAGTAGATCACTTGACTCGCGAAGGCTTCGTTCAGTTCCCAGATATCTATGTCGCCCATGTCGAGTCCCGCCGTCTTCAGCAGTTTCGGAACTGCGAAGACAGGGCCAATGCCCATTTCCTCTGGCGCACAGCCAGCGACGGCCATCCCGCGGTATGCGCCGAGAGGCTTGAGGCTACGCCGTTCAGCCTCTTTCGCTTCCATCAGAACCAGTGCTGCTGCTCCGTCAGAAAGCTGCGAAGCATTGCCCGCCGTCACATACTTGCCCTGCTTGACGAAAGATCCGCCCTTCCAGACCGGTTCAAGTTTCTGGAGATCCGCGAGTGTGGTTTGCGGGCGGTTGCCTTCGTCCATTGAGATCGTCACCTCGCGGACGATCTTCTCGTTGGTGTTTCGATCGATCGCCAACATTGTTGTGGTCATCGGGGCGATCTCCTCACTGAATCTTCCCTGCGCCTGCGCCTCGGCCGTCCGTTGCTGCGAGCGCAAAGCGTATTCGTCTTGCGCATCGCGGCTGACGTTGTTGCGTTGAGCAACAAGCTCCGCAGTCTCAACCATGGGAATGTAGAGACCCGGCGTGAGCTTCAGGAGTTCGGGATCACGGGCGCGATAATGGTTTGCGTGTTCGTTCTGAACCAGGGAGATTGACTCGACTCCGCCGGCGACAGTCACCGTCATGCCATCGGAAATGATTTGCTTTGCGGCCGTCGCAACAGCCATCAACCCTGAAGAGCATTGCCGATCGATGGTCTGCGCGGCGACGCTTTGTGGTAATCCCGCACGAAGTGCAGCCTGACGTGCGGTGTTGAACCCGGTTGACCCTTGCGGCATTGCGCAGCCCATGACGACGTCGTCCACCTCCGATGGGTCGACGCCGGCGCGGCGCACCGCTTCTCTTATGGCGTGTCCTCCGAGCGCTTGGGCCTGGGTATTGTTGAAAGAACCCCGGTAAGCTTTTCCGATGGGAGTCCGGGCCACCGCAACAATGACGGCTTCACGCATGTAGTCGCTCCTGCTTTGCTAGTATTCCGTGTTGTCTATTCACGTGGGAAATTCAAAGTCGCCTTCGTAACGAGCAGCGACGATCCGAAGTCACGAAATCACGGACGACGTCCGGCTCTCCGACCACAGCATCGGCGAGCCCGACAAGCCGTCACTACCGTTGTGCGCGCCGCCAAAATCGTTCGCCATAACCCGGGCGCCTCGGACCGCAAGACCGAGCGCGCGGGCACGTTCCAGACCATTGCGCGCACCGGTTACGGTTGCAACGCGCCCGTCGAATCTGATTGTCATGGATCACTGTCCTTCCGTACTAAAACGCAGATCATCGAGAGATCAGGTCTCTTCGCGATGGGATCGAAGAATATGCGGCGTTTTCTCCATCTTGCCTCTATGACATCGTGACGAGTGTTTGGCTCTCCATCGGAGTCGGCAGAGCCGTTGCACTCATGCGCGCGAGAAGCCGATAGCCTGCATCAAGGAGATCGGCCTCAAGAGCGGCTCTGCGGCTGCCAAATTTCAGTACCCGTCCCTCGGCGTAGAGAACTCCAGGGCGGGCGGGCGCCAGAAACGTGACCTTGAACTCAAGGGTTGGCAACCCGATCTTCTTTTGCGCGTGGGCGACTGCAGCGATTGAGGCGGCCTCATCAAGCATTGCGGCGACGAAACCGCCTTGAACATTGCCCATGGGATTACAAAACTCCTGCTTCGCCTCGAACGCGATGCGCACATAACCATGCTGGCTATCCAGATGAACCAACCGCGCACCGAGCAGACGGCACACCGGCGACATGCGTTCGTTCATCCGGACAAGAAGTTGTTCATCGGCTAATGGCATGGGATCGCCGCCTAAGCAGTCGCATCAGGGCGGGCCGAATAGCTGTCGCGCAACTCACGCTTCAGAATCTTGCCGATATGACTGCGGGGCAGCTCCGGGATCAGTCGTGCGTCCGCCAACCTTTGGGTTTTGCCGACGCGCTCGTTGACGAAGTTCCTGATTTCCTCGGCCGAAGCTCCCTTGGAAACGACGAAGGCAACTGGCGTCTCTCCCCATTGTTCTGAAGGAACGCCAACCACAGCTACGTCCTGTACCGCGGGATGTTGACGCGCGACCGTCTCGAGATCCGAAGGATAGATATTGAACCCACCGGAAATGATCATGTCCTTCTTGCGGTCCATGATCGTCAAAAATCCGTCCTCGTCGAACCGACCGATGTCGCCGGTTCTGATGAAGCGCCGGCCATCAGGCGCGAACCATTCCGCTTCCGACGTTTTGTCCGGGCGATTGTGATAGCCCGTCATGATTGCTTCGGAGTGACCGACGATCTCGCCCACCTCTCCGCGAGGCAATTCTTTTCCGTCCTCGCCGATTATCCGTATGTCGTGACCCGGGATCGGCTGGCCGACGGTGTGAAGCTTGTCCGGGTGCTCGTGCGCCAGAAGCCAGCAGCTCCCGCCGCCTTCCGTCATCCCGAAATACTCGGTCAAACCTCCTGGCCACCGATCAAGCACTTCGCGCTTGAGCTTTGCCGAGAATGGCGCGGAAGTGCAGAACTTCATCGCGTAGGACGACAGATCGAAGCGATCGAATTCCGGATACGCCAGCAGCCGCTGATACTGCACCGGAACCAGCATCGCATGCGTGACACGATACCGCTCAGAGAGAACGAGGAACTCGCGCACATCGAACTTGTCCATCAACACGAGCGTTCCGCCGCCCGCCAGCGTCGGGACCACCGACGTCAGGGTGGTGTTGGAGTAGAGCCCGGTTGAAACCAGGGTGATGGCGTGCGGGCTGTACCCCGGCGGGTCCTGTGGATTCATCTGCCGCCACCGCAACGAATGCGGCTGCACAATCCCCTTCGGAGTGCCGGTGGTCCCCGATGAATAGATGATGTTGAAACCCCAATTCGGCGCGATCTCCGCTGCATCAGGCATACTGCCTTCAGACAGCAACCAACGGCTAAACGGTTCGCCCGCATCCGAACCGTCAAGTGCGACACGCGGGATCGGCACAGGATTAGACAGGCTAGAGAGAAGAGCCGACACTGCCGCGTCCAGAAACAGGATCCTTGCGGCGCTATCGCGCATCATCAGGTCCAGGCTGGCAGCAGTGGCCGTCGGAGCAAGCGGCGTCACCACAATGCCGGCCCGCAACGCACCAAGGAACATCACGACGTATTCAATGGAGTTGGTAGCGCAGACCGCAATCACCTCCTGCGCTTTGACACCCCGCGCCTGCAGCGTCGCTGCGGCACGATCCACCAATGCATCAAAGGCGCGCCATTCGATCCGCCGATCGCCCTGGATCAGCACCGGATGATCGGGCCTCAACGCGGCCTGCATTCGGACGAATGCCGGCAATGTACCAAAGGGCTTGGCGATTGCAGCGGCAAGCGTAGATGCTGCAAGGCTGGTAGTCATCGATATTCTCCCGAACGTTCGATCATCTGACCTGGATTCGTTGACATTACCTGCGAACCACCGCCGTGCGGCGTCTGTCCCTCGCGGCGGGCACTGTCTTCCGCATGGTCAGGTTCGGCCGATCGCTGTTGTGGCTCGTAAAGGTGACAGGCCACGAAGTGACCGGTCGCGACCTCCCGCAGCGGCGGCTGCTTCAATGCGCATGGCGCGAAAGCATGCGGACAGCGCGGATGGAAATGACACCCGCTGGGCGGATTGAGTGGGCTCGGCACTTCGCCTTGCATCACCTTTCGGGCGCTGCGTTTTTGGCTAGTGCGGGTCGGCACCGGGACTGCCAACAGAAGTGCCTGGGTGTAAGGATGGAGCGGTTCGTCATAGACCCGCTCTTTCGGCGCAATTTCAACGATGCGACCGAGATACATGATAGCGACGCGGTCGCTGATGTGACGGACCACAGCCAAGTCGTGCGACACGAACAAAAAGGTCAGCCCCATTTTCTCGCGCAGGTCGTGGAGCAGATTGACAATCTGCGCCTGAATTGAGACGTCGAGTGCCGAGACCGGCTCGTCGCATGCGATGAATTCCGGACGCACCGCAAGGGCACGGGCGATACCGATGCGCTGCCGCTGCCCTCCCGAAAACTCGTGCGGAAAACGACCCGCCATCGCTGGATCGAGGCCGACCAACTTCAGCAAATCGGCCACCAATGGCGCGGCGTCGGACTTGGTGGCATGGCCGTGTATGAACATCGCCTCCGCGATGGTCTCGCCGATCCGCATCCGCGGATTGAGTGAACTGTATGGATCCTGGAAAACGATCTGCATACGGCGCCGGTAAGGCCGCATCTGACGTTCCGGGAGGTTGCCGATGCTGTCGCCGCCGAAGCGGACCACGCCGCCGCTTGGCTCGATCAGACCGAGCAGGGTGCGTGCCAGGGTGGACTTGCCGCAACCGCTTTCGCCGACCAGGCCGAGGATCTCGCCGCGGTGAATCTTCAAGTCAATGCGATCGACCGCGGCAATACCGGGCCGCGTCGCACTGCGATGACGCGGAAAATGAACGGAGAGACTTTCGGCTTCAACCAGCGCGCCCGAATTCGTGTCAGCCATGAGCGTCTACCCAGCAGGCACGCTTGTGTGTCTGACTGACCGCCTCGAGAGGAGGCATCTCGACCCGACAGCGATCAATCGCTCGCGGACAGCGCGGCTGAAACGGACATCCCGGCGGCAGCTTCAACGGATCAGGCGGCTGTCCCGCGATTTCAGCCAGGCGTTCGGTCGCGCGTTGATCGAGCCGCGGAACTGAGCTCAACAGCCCCATGGTGTAAGGATGCCGCGGATCGGAATAGAGCTCATGCGCCATCGCCGATTCGACGATACGGCCGGCGTACATGACGAACACGCGATCCGCGTACTGCGCGACGACGCCCAGATTGTGCGTGATGATCAGCATGCTCGAATGGTTGTTGTCGACCTGCTGGCACAGCAACTCCAGCACTTGGGCCTGGATGGTGACGTCGAGCGCAGTCGTAGGCTCATCCGCGATGATCAGATCGGGCTTGCATCCCATGCCCATCGCGATGGTGACGCGCTGCCGCATACCGCCGGAGAACTGGTGCGGATAATTGCGTATCCGTATTTCAGGCTCGGAAATGTTGACGCCGCCGAGCAATTCCGCGGCCCTGGCAAGCGCGTCATCGGCACTCGCGCCGCGATGCACACGCAGCGGCTCGCCGACCTGGCGGCCTATGGTGTGTACCGGATTGAGACTGGTCATAGGCTCCTGGAATATCATGGCGATGCGGTCCCCGCGGATCGCCTGGATCTCTGCAGTCGACATCTTGTAGAGGTCGTCACCTTCAAACAGAATCTGGCCAGTCACGCGGCCGGGCAGCTCCGGAATCAATCGCAGCAGCGACAGCGCGGTCGCGCTCTTTCCGCAGCCGCTCTCGCCGACAATCGCGACAATCTCGCCGCGCCGCACGTCGAACGAAACGCCGTTGACCGCGTTGACGTCACCCTGTCGGGTCGAAAAAGTGATCCTCAGATCGCGCACGTCGAGCAGCAGGCCACCGGGACGGTCATTCGGTGGTCCTTTGTCGATTGCAGTGGTGGCGTCGACAGTGCTCATCGGTCGAACCCATTCAAGCGCGGATCGAGCGCGTCGCGCAGCCCATCGCCGAGAAAATTGAAGCCGAGTACAGCCAGCGAAATCATCAGCCCGGGCGCCAGCGAAAACAGCGGTACTACTTCGAGATAGGTGAAACCAACCCGAAGCTCCTTGCCCCAACTCGCGGTCGGCGGCTGCACGCCGAGACCGAGGAATGAGATTCCGCTCTCGACCAGAATCGCGCCGCCGACCGTAATCGAGATGGCGACAATGATCGGAGCCAGCGTATTCGGAAAGACGTGCCGCCACATGATGCGGAATCTCGACACGCCGGTGGCGCGCGCCGCTTCGATGAATGGCAGTTCGCGCACCAGCAGCGCCTGGCCGCGTACGATGCGCGCAAAACCGGTCCAGCCGAACAGCGCAAAGGAGAGAATGACGTTACTTAGCCCCGGTCCGAGCGCTGCCGACATTGCCAAGATGAAGATCAGTGGCGGAAAGCACAGGAAAGCGTCGGTCACCCGCATCAAGATGGCGTCCATCGCGCCACCGGTATAGCCAGCCAGAAGCCCGATCGGAACCCCGATCGCCGCGGCGAGGAATGTGCAGAGCAGGCCCGTCATTAGCGACACTCGGGCGCCGTAGAGAATGCGCGACAGCAAATCCCGGCCGAGATTGTCGGTGCCGAGCCAGTGCTGCGCGCTCGGCGGTGACAGCACGGCATAGAGATCCTGATGGTAGGGATCGAAGGGTGCAATCAGCGGCGCCAGCAGCGCCAACAAGCACAGCACCACGATGACAATCAGTCCGACGCTGGCGAGGCGATGGCGCCGAATGCTCGACGCGAGCGCGGCGAATGTCCCTCCCGAGGGCGGCACGAGTAATTTTTCAGCGACGTCGGTAATGGCCATCGTTAGGACCTCCTCACCCGATCCGAACGCGAGGATCGAGCGCCCCGTAGAGCAGGTCGACCAGGAGATTGACCAGCAGGATATTGAGCGACACCACGATCAGCGTCGCCTGGATAACCGGAAAATCCTTCTGGAAAATGGCGTCGACGCTCATGCGGCCGAGACCCGGTATCGCAAAAATGATCTCGATAAAAAATGCCCCTGCCAGCATGCTGCCCCAAGATAGACCGAACACGGTCACGACGGAAATAAGCGCAGGCTTTAGCGCGTGAATCACGATTACGGCGCGTTCCGACAGGCCCTTGGCGCGAGCGGTGCGAATGAAATCCTGGCCGATAATTTCGAGCAGGCTGGAGCGGACGTAGCGCGCCAGCAGTCCGGCGGAATGGGTGCCAAGCACAAAGCTCGGCAGGATCATCGCCAGGATGTTCTGCCAAGGGTCTTCCGAGAACGGCACGTAGCCTGAGGGCGGAAAGATCGGCAGAGCGATCGCCAGCAGATAAATCAGCACAATTGCTTCCCAGAACGACGGGATCGACACGCCGAGGATTGTGCCGGTCATCAAAACAAAGTCGAGCTTGCTTTGCCGCCACAGCGCGCTGAGCAGTCCCACCGGGATGCCGACGCCGACCGCCCATATTGTAGCAAACAGAAACAGCTCCAGCGTGACCGGCAATCGGCGCCAAAACATGTCCAGCACCCGCTCGCCGGTGCCGATCGAGATACCCCAGTCGCCGCGAACAAATTTGTACAGCCACTGTAGGAACTGAACATGAATCGGATCATTAAGGCCATATTCGGCGCGGACATGTTCCACCACGGCGGGGTTTGACATGTCGACGCTACCCGACATCGCCGCCAGCACGCCGTCACCCGGTATCAGCCGGGCGATGACGAACACAAGCACTGTGAGAATCACTACGATGATCGAGGCATGAAACAGGCGGATTGAGATGTAACGTGCCATTGGCGTTCACTTTGCTTGATCGTGTGCGGCGGCTTTGCCGGGACTAATCCCGCATAACTGACCGTCATTGTTTGCCGTCCTTGAACCAGAGCGGGTGCGACCAAGTGTACGACTCCTTGCTCTTCTTCCACTCCTCGTTGTCCCAGCCCATTACGTTCTTGCGCATCGCGAGCACGCCCTCCTCCCACCACAACCAGGCATCCTCGTTTGCTTCGGTCAGGACCCTTTCGAGTTCCCAATAGATTTTCTGCCGCTTGTCGATATCGGTCTCACGGCGGCCAGCTTCGATAAGTTCGATGGCCTGAGGGTTATTGCTACGACCGAAATTGAATCCGCCGGCGGGATGATATAGCCCGGTCGCAGGGAGATCCGGATCGTAGATGTAGGGCCAACCTCCCTGCGCCATGTCGTAATCGGCGTCCTTCATCTTCGCAGCCAACGCTACCGGCGCCAGCAGTTCGACCTGCCAATTGATGCCGACTTGGCCGAGCATGCTCTTGACGGCTTCGGCGATCGCTTGGCCGCCGGTGGTGTTGTCCCAGTACCCCTTGATCGACAGGCCATTCGCGTAGCCGGCATCAGCGAGCAGCTTTTTCGACTCGACGGGATCGTAAGCCGCCGGGTTCAGGGCTGGATTATGCGCCCAATGATCCTCGGGATACATCCCGCTGGCAACGCGGCCGAGGCCGAACTGGGTGCCCGCGATCAGCGCCTTGCGATCGATCGCGTGATTGATCGCCTGACGCAGCCGGATGTCCTTCAAGACGCCCTTTTGGGTGTTGAAGCGGATACCGACAACATGGTTCAGCGACTGCCGAAAGACCTTGAGTTGCGGATCGTTCCTGACGATCGCGTATTGAGATTTGTCGACCCCCAATATGTCGAGCTTGCCGGCGCGCAGATTCGCCAACCGCACCGCGGGATCAGGAATAACACTCACGAGCACGCCGTCGAAATACGGCATGTCCGGGTTACCCGAAGCCTTTGCGAACCACCAGTCCGGATTGCGTTTGAGCTTGAGGAAATTGCCGGGGCTCGCTTCTTCGACGATATAGGCGCCGGTCCCTTTTGGCGCCGAAGCTTCGTATTTCTCCGCGTCCTCGGTCAGGGCCTTCTGCGACATCATGTAGCCCGGCACATTGGCTATCACGCCCTGGAAGCCCGCCCACGGCTCCTTAGTCTTCCAGCGAACTGTGAGCTCGTCGATCACCTCAACCGTATCCAGCGGTCCCAGCCATGCGGCGGTCCATGCTGTGTTCTTGGGCTCGCGGATCCAGTCAATCTGCGACTTGATCGTGTTCGCGGTTAGCTTGGTGCCGTCCTGGAAGGTGATGTCCGGCCGCAACTTGGTGACGAAGCTGGTCTCGCTCTCCTTGTGGACCTCTTCCAGCAGCCAGGGCGTGGTCGGCTTGAAGGAGCCGTCGGTGATGACAAGCTTTTCGTGGAAAAGGTTCATCGAAAGCCAGTCGAGCACCGGCCAATGGTTCGGGTTGAGCTTGCCGATGTACTGCGAACTCGCCGTTCGCAGGATGCCGCCGCGCACCGGCTTATCTTTGCTGTAATCCCATTTCGCCCAAGGCTGATCGTGCAAATGCTCATCCGCCGCCCGTAAGGATCCCGCGAAAGCCATCAGCGCGACCGTCGCGACGCCGCTCTTCAATACCGCGCGTCGACTTGACGCAGAACTCGTGCCGAGCGGAGCAGCTGCACGCGCATGCTTGACCATTCGATCCTCCCGTTTGTTGGCCTGTTCGTGCCAGGCCGCCTTGTTAAAGATGGCCATACCGGATATTTGAAAAATATACAAGAGCAGATCAGGCCAACAGCCTTTTGCCGCATTTTTCGGGCACTTGCGTGGAATTCTGGACGATCAGTGAACGAGGTCCAAAGCGACCTCCCCTGGTTTCTCCATACCTGTTTTTCGGAAATAGGCTTGCAAAGCACCGCTGTTCCGTTAGCCTGCGGCACGACATGCGCGATCTGGTGGCCATCGCGCGATGGTTACGGGAAGGCGCATATGCAACGGTCGCAGGTTATCCGGGGAACGAAGGATGCCGGCCGCTTACTCATGCTCGGTGGCGCTGCAGCCGAACAAACGTCCTGATAACGAAGTCGGAACGATCGCAGATGAACCGTCGTTTGACGCCGAACAATAACCCTATTGCGTCGCAGACATCGCGCTACGACGAAAAGCAGAAGCTCATTCTTACCGCCGCAACGCGCGAATTCAACGAGAGGGGCGTCCGGGGCGCGAACTTGGCCGATATCGCCGCTGCAGTCGGCCTGACCACCGCGAGCATCACCTACTATTACAAGAGAAAAGAAGAACTTGCTGCTGCATGCTTTCTCGAGGGCATCGCGACCTATGCCGACATTAATCAGGCAGCGATTGCGCGGGCTGAGAGGGGGCAGCGCATCACTGCGCTGGTTGATGCGCATTTTGCGCTGTGGAGCGACATCGCCCGTCAAACGCGGCGACGCCCGATCCTGTTCGACGATATCCGGACGCTGGGTGAACGAGTCTCGCCTCCGGTGTTCGCCGCCTACACCGGGATGTTCAAGCAGCTCAGGACCCAGCTTTTTAGCGGCGAGCCGTCGCCGCTATCGCGTGGCGATCAAAACGCCCGCACCCACCTGGTACTGGGAAGCTTGCTGTGGCTGCCGGCCTGGCTGCCGTGTGAAGAGCTTGAAGACTATCCATTCAATGCGGCGGGAATCGCCGACCTTTTGCTTCGCGGCTTCGCGGCCAAAACCTGGCAGCCGGACAACGCCACGATCATGATCCCGATGCCCAAGCCGGGCCCGCGCGAGGCATTTCTTCAAGCCGCGACCAAACTCATCAACGAGCACGGTTATCACGGCGCATCGGTAGAGAAAATTTCGGCGAGCCTCAACGTCTCGAAAGGATCATTCTATCATCACAACCAGAACAAGGACGAGTTGGTCCTGGATTGCTTCGAGTTCACCTTCTCCGTAATTCGCCATGCGCAGAATGCTGGGCGAGCATTGCCGTATACTGGCCTCGACCGTCTCCGCGCTACCTGCGCAGCGCTGGTCGAATACCAAATGTCTTCGCGTGGTCCGCTGCTGCGAAGCACTGCGCTGGCAGTACTGCCCGAGTCGGCCCGGCGGGAAATGATAGCGCGGATGAACCGACTGTCGGGCCGCTTTGCCAGCATGGTCGCCGATGGAATCGTCGATGGATCGATTCGGCCTGTTGATCCGCATCTGGCTGGCCAGTTGATCAATCCGATGATCAACGGTGCGGCCGAGTTACCGCGCTGGTGTCCTCAAGCAAGCGCCGAAAATATTACGGACCTTTACGTCGATCCATTGATTAAGGGACTATTTTGCGTATGACCGGACTTGCCGCTCCCTGCCAGCAGCGCGCGCCGATTTGGCCACGAAGGACCGGTTTTTCATGGTACCCAGCGTTATTGAACTGGCCTTTGCCGCAAAGCTCGATGCGCTGGATGAACTCATACCCCCAGGATCGGGCAGCGATCAACAATGGCGGGGCACGCAAGCTGTTCGCGCGTCGTCTGTGAAGAATGCAGATCTGCCTGAGAGACGGGCAGAAGTTGGCTCGATAAGGTATTCGATTTTGCAGGCAAGCCTTGTGTTGGGGCGCGCTTTCTTGCGTTTTGGGATTTTGCTTTCGAGCGATTCGTGATTCCCTGACGGCGTGTCGCCGACATTGAGGGATGCGATGAGCAAACCGCGGGATGATCGACAGAATGCGGATTCCGATGATGTCGCCCAGGTGTACCGATTTGAAGTCGCCCGGGGATTCCGAGACGATGTCGCCCACCTTTCCGATCTGATCTCGCCCGGGAGCGAGGCGTTCTGGCCAGTTTGTTCTGTGGCATTGGGCGAGCCGCGCGGTCAATCTGGAATCGCGGCCTGAAGCTCTCCTTTTTCAGTTGCGGTTTGCTGTGGGCATGTGGGCAACGCGATCGCGTTGTCCAAGCGCAGCGGCATGTCCACAGCGCCACGGGCTCAGGTCTTTTGGGCGGATGACGGGGTTCGGCGCAGGCTCTCGCCGGTGAGGTCGAGCCGATGGGCGTTGTGGACGAGGCGATCGAGCACGGCGTCGGCGTAAGTCGGATCTCCAATCAGCACGTGCCATGTGTCCACGGGGAGTTGGCTGGTGACGAGAGTGGAACGTCGGCCGTAGCGATCCTCCAGAATCTCCAGGAGATCGTGGCGGGCGCCGGCATCGAGCGGGGCGAGGCCCCAGTCATCGAGGATCAGCAGATCGACGCGGCCAAGGGCGCGCAGCAGGCGCGGATGACGGCCGTCGCCGCGTGCGAGCGCCGAGTCATCGAACAGGCGCGGGACGCGCTGGTAGAGCACGGAGCGATTGTCGCGGCAGGCTTTGTGGCCGAGCGCCGAGGCGAGCCAGCTCTTGCCGACGCCGGCCGGGCCGCAGATCAGGAGATTGACGTGGTCGTCGATCCAGCGGCCCTCGGCAAGCTTGGCGAACAGAGGGCGGTCAAGACTGCGCGGGGTGCGGTAGTCGACGTCCTCGACGCACGCCTGCTGGCGCAGCTTGGCGTAGCGCAGGCGGGTGGCGAGCCGCTTGTCATGCCGCAGCGAGGCTTCGCGTTCGAGCAGCAGCGCGAGCCATTCGGCATGGCCGAGGCTGGCAGCCTCGCCGGTGGTTTCGATATCGGCGAAGGCCTTGGCCATGCCATGGAGGCCGAGGGCGTTGAGGCGATCGAGGGTCGGATGGGTGAGCAAGGGATGGTCTCCTAATTGTAGTAGCGCGGTCCGCGGATGTTGGCATGCAGGATCGGCGCGTCGTCCGCGGAGCGCTGATGAACGGGACGCCGATCGAGATTGTTGGCGAGGATCGACTTGACCGAGCCATAGGTGCGCGCGCCGATGTCGATCGCCCGCGCAGCCGCAGCGTCCAGCCGTCCGCGCCCGTAGGAGGCGGCGAGCGTGAGGATGCCGAGGCAGGCGCGGAAGCCTTGCTTAGGGTGCGAGCGCTCGTCGAGAATGAGGTCGCACAACGCGCTGGTTGCCGGCCCGAACGCGGCGGCATCCTGGCGGATGCGTGCGACGGTCCAGCCGGCGTAGCGCCGATGGCTGGAGGCCATGTGCTCCGGCACGGTGGTGTGCTTGTGATTGCCGCTCATGCGCTGATGCGCAGCGATCCGCTCGCCCTTGAGGAAGATCTCGACGGTGCGGGCCGTGAACCGCACCTCGACCTCGGCGCGGGCGAAGCGATGGGGGACGCTGTAGTAATGCTTCTCCACCTCGACGTGGTAATCGAGACTGACACGGCGGATCCGCCACTCGGCGAGCACGTAGGAACTCGCCGGCAATGGCTTGAGTGCCGGCCGGTCGACCTCCTCGAGCAGCCGGCGGCGTGTCACGCCGAGCCGCCGGATCGGCTGCTCTTCGTTGAGTCTTGTGAGCAGTTCGCCGATCGCCGCATTGACCTCGGCCAGGCTGTAGAAGGTGCGATGACGCAGGCGGCCGAGCAGCCAGCGCTCGACGATGAGGACGGCCTGCTCGACCTTGGCCTTGTCGCGCGGCTTGCGCGGCCGTGCCGGCAAGATGGCCGTGCCGTAATGCACCGCCAGCTCCGCATAGGTAACTGCGGTTCGTACAGGCTCGCCTTGATGACCGCGACCTTGGTGTTGTCGGGCACCAGCAGCGCCGGGACGCCGCCGATCGCCGCGAAGACGCCAACATGGGCGCTGATCCAGTCGGCGAGCCCCTGCGTCCACGTCGCCTGCGCGTAGGTGAAGCTCGATGCGCCGAGTACGGCGACGAAGATCTGCGCCATTCTGCGCTCGCCGGTGAGGCGGTCGACCACCACCGGAACGCCATCGCCGGCATAGTCGACGAACAGCTTGTCGCCGGCGGCATGGGCCTGGCGTATCGTCACCGACAGACGGCCCTCCCAGGCGCGGTAGAGCTCACAGAAGCGCGAGTACCGGTATCCGCCGGGCTCGGCGGCGATGTACTCCTCCCACAGGATCGACAGCGTCACGTGCTTGCGTTTGAGCTCGCGGTGCACGGCCGCCCAGTCGGGCTCGGCGATGCGGCGGCAACCCTGATGCCGCTGGTAGATGCGATCCGGAGCCACGTCTTCGCGGCAGAGCGCATCCACGCGGACGACACCACGGTGCCGGTACTGGCTAAGGGCAAGACCCGGACCGGCCGGCTCTGGACCTACGTCCGCGACGACCGTCCGTTTGCCGGCCCAGATCCGCCGGCGGCCGTGTTCTTCTACTCGCCCGATCGTGGCGGTGCGCATCCCGAGCAGCATCTGGCGGGCTATGCCGGACTGATGCAGGCCGACGCCTACGCCGGCTTTGGCAGGCTCTATGAGGCCAATCGCAAGGGCGGCCCGATCATCGAGGTCGCATGCTGGGCGCACGGCAGGCGCAAGTTCTTTGATCTCGCGCAGCTCAGCAAGGCGCCGATCGCGGCCGAGGCGGTCAAGCGCGTCGATGTTCTGTTCGCCATTGAGCGCGAGATCAACGGTCTCACTGTGCAGGAGCGTTTGCATGTGCGCCAGGAGCGTAGCCGCCCCCTGATGGTCGAGCTGGAGGCATGGTTGCGCGAGCAGCGCGGCAAGCTCTCCAGGAACAACGACACGACCAAAGCGATCAACTACTGCCTCAGCCGCTGGGATGCATTTTGCCGCTTCCTTGATGACAGACGGCTTTGCATGTCGAACAATGCTGCTGAGCGTGAGCTACGGGCGGTCGCCGTGGGACGAAGAAATTGGACCTTCGCCGGGTCCGATGAGGGCGGCCGGCGTGCGGCTGCCATCTACAGCCTCATCGCCACCGCCAAGCTCAATGACATCGACCCGCAGGCTTGGCTTGCCGACGTCTTGGCGCGCCTACCGGATCACCCCGCCAGGCGCATCCACGAACTGCTGCCCTGGAATTGGCAGCCTCAAAGCGTCGCTCACGCCGCTTAAGGGCTGATCAGCCTTCCGCCAAAAAACGGCCTAGCCGGGGCCTTCGCCGGATGCGTACAGCGAAGTAGCGTACCCTCGTGGAGGTCCGCTCAGTGAGGCATGGCGGACAAGATTCGCTCAGGTTGAATTCCTCGCATTTTGACCCATCTCGGACATCTCTCACGAGACCTCTTCCCACCCGAGTCGCGTTGGAAGATTTGCAAAGGGCGCCCAAGCTTCCGGAGTCTGACATTGCGGTCAATTGCAGATTGTCGACAGTTCGCGAAAGTCTGCGGTCGGGCCAACACTCCCCGATGGCAGCAAGGAACGCGAATGTCTCAAGCTCTGCAGGTCACGCAGCTCGCTTCTGTCACAAGATCGACGCTCCCCGAGCACTCCTGCTCAACGTTGAACTCGAGCGCGAGGCCTTCAAGAGGCCTATTGCGACCGATCCACGCCCTCCTGCGCAATCGGTATGCTGAACTGAAAGACGGCCCCGCGAGGATGGTTGGCGCCCGCCCACATCCGGCCGCCGTGCGCCTCAATAATCGAATGGCAAATGGCAAGCCCCATGCCCATGCCATCGGATTTAGTGGTGTAAAAAGCCTCGAATACGCGGTCTGCGCTGTTTGGATCGAGTCCTGGGCCCGTATCCCGGAAAGTGATCAACACATAATTCGAGTCATCTGTCCGCGCACTGATCAGTAATTCGCGATCACCTTCGTTGATCTCACTCATTGCCTCGATGGCGTTCGTGATCAAATTGAGGATCACCTGACGGACCTGAACGCGATCTGCTCGAACAAGCGGCAACGCCTCGGGCAGTCGAGTTTGCACCCACACATCGTGTTTCGCAAGTTCCACGCGAACTAGGGCCAGCACCTCTAAGATCACTTCGTCGATTGCAAGAAGCTCTGTTTGCATCGGAGCCTTATTCATAAGTGCGCGAATCCGACGAATCACGTTCCCCGCGCGCATACTGTCGCGGATAATCAAACCGAACGTCTGCCCTACTTCTTCGAGATTCGGCGGTTGAGCACCCAGCCAATGTAGCCCTGCCCCGGCATTGCTGCTGATCGCGGCAATCGGCTGGTTAACCTCATGGGCGATCGAGGCGGCCAACTGTCCCATCGTCGTGATCCGATTGGCGTGTGCAAGGCCTATCAGAGTCTCGCGATACCGTCGTTCGCTTTCACGAGCTTCCGCTTCCGCCCTCCTCCGCTCTGTCAGGTCCAGGACGAAGCCAACACCTTGGTCGTGCCGCTCATCGAATACGGCGAGCCCAATTAGCACGGGCACGCGGCTGCCATCCTTGCGGATATATTCCTTCTCGAATTGCTGAACTGCTCCGGTCCTTTTTGCTTCTGTTCGAGCATCCAACGTGCTCTCCAGCCATTCTGGCGGTGTCAGGTCGAGACTGTTCACGCGCCCCGCGAGGAGATCCTCTCGGTCATATCCGACCATCCCGAGGAAGGCTTGATTCGCCTCAATGATTTCGCCGGTTCCGCGACTGATAAAGATTCCGATGAGATTAGCGTCGAGTAGGCGCCGTATCTTTGCCTCCCGTTGCTGCACTTCGCCGTACAATCGGCTGTTCTCTAGGGCTGTTGCAGCTTGAGAGGCAAGCATTTTCAGCACGGAGCTTCTGCCAGCTGAAAATGTGCCTGGTGCGAGATTATTCTCCAGATAAAGTACGCCGATCAGCTTGCCCTGCGTGATCAGTGGCAGGCAAAGAATAGAACGTGCCTTGCGCTCCAGGATATACGGATCTTTCGCAAATGAAGGCTCGGCGGCTGCATCTTCGAGAATGACGTTTTCGCGGACACGTAGGACGAAATGCAGCACGGACTCGGGAAGCGCGATCGGAGTTACGGGCTGCTCATTCACCTTTACAAGCAGCGCATCCGTTACCGTTGTGGCCTCCGCCTCGATCCGAGGCTCGCCTGCATGCAGCAGAATCAACAAACCCCGTTCGGCGCCAGCCTGCTCAATGGCAGTCCGCATAAGCGTGTCGATTAGTTTTCGCAGAACAATCTCGCCGGAAATCGCCTGTGACACTTTTGTTACCGTCGCGAGATCAAGACGCTCGACCGGAGCTCCGATCCTCATGCCATTCACGGCAGGAGTGGTTTCCTCATGGCTGAGATGAGGATTCAGCTCGTCCAGCTGACGCACTTTGCCATCTGCTCCCCAACGAAGGTAGCCGCGCCGCGCGTCCTGCAAGTAAACCCGGGAGATTCTGTCAAAACCGCGCGCAGCATAAAAAACGCGCTGCAAGTTCGCAAGCGATTGCCTCGTGGTGGGCGAAACCGTTACGTGCAGCGGTCTGGATTGCGTGTTCATACAGTCGCATTGCGTCTGCATCACGGTATTCGCGCCTTGCAATTTCAGCGCCGACCAAGGAAGCCCGATTCTCGAACGTTTCGGGGCAATTCGTCGCCCATATCTGCAGCTGCCTGTAATGGGCGTCAATGATATCCCGATGTTGCTGTTGTTCGCTTTCGCCTGGCCTGTCGCCATAACATGAGTGAGACAGCGCTCCATAAAAGTGAAACTCCGCGATCAAGGGCTCTGTCGGCATGGTCCATAATTTTGGCTCCGCCTTGGCGCGAGCATCAACAGCCGCACCATAGTCTCCGGCTAAAAATCGCGCCTGAAGTTTGCGGATCCAGTAGACCGTTTCGCTAGGTGACAGCTCCGGACTCCGCGCGAACGATCGCTCGACGTCTAGCTCGTCAAATTGTTGGTCATCGAAGCAACCGAATGAGCGCGTGAGGCCGCGCATGCTTCTAATGATTGCGAGCTGAGCGGCTGCGGCATCAGCAGCAAACTGAACCTTTCTATTCCGTGTCGTAGCCACACTTTTCTCTACCTCGTTCTGTACCTCCTTCAGGGACTCTCCGGCCATCAACATATTTGAAGTTAGATGAAGCAAGCTGTACGCCTCATAGATGACATCGCCGCTGCTCACCGCCGCTTCGTGCGCTCGCCTGATAAGAACTCGGCCATCTCTTAGAGGCTTCGTCCATGGGATCACGTTGCATCCGACGGCCAAATAGACTGCAGCCCGAAAACGGGAGAACTCACCGCGATCAACGAGATCGCAAGCAAGACGACCAAATTTATCAGCCGCTTGATAGTCACCAAAGCGTCCGGCCGAGATTCGGCCTAGCCATGCGTAATGGGTGCAGGAAGCGTCAGCGTTGCCGCATTCGAGGCTCATGCTGACGGCTCTGCAGATGACCAGAGCGGACAAATTGGCGTCCATGAAACCTGCGGGCGGAAGAATCCGCGTCAAGACGGCAAGCGTGGCAAGCGCCGTTTGGTCTGTCATTCTAGGCAGATTCGCAAGCTCCTCAATTGCGGCGGGCAGCTGTGACCACATCCGCTGATATTCGGCTGATGTTTCCTGGTCCGTCGGATGCTGCGACCACTCGATCCCAACGTCGTGAAGATATTCGAGGCCTATGAGCACCGCTCGCCTGTGCTGGCCAAGAGTCAGGTAAAGATCGACCCGCAAACATGCGACCGTTGCTCGTTGCGGCGCGTTCAAGGCTCGCTTCGAAAGTGAGGACAGGAGGCTCTCTGCAATCTCCCGCCGGCCCACTAAGAATTCGCATTCGGCCCGGCTTGTCTCCAGGGCGAACGCGAGTTCGTCGCACGTTTGCCACGAGTGCTCCGCGAGCAGAGCAGCACCGACGGTGAAGTATGTGAGTGCCGAGACGTAGGCAGCCGACGCCCTAGCACGCTGCCCTGCGACCAAGTTCAGCTCCGCGAGCTGCTCACGCTCGTGACCGGAGACGATTAGCACGATACCTCGATTGAGTTGACTGACAATTTCGAAGATAGCCTCTTCGCGCTTGTGCGCAGGAATGTGCGCCGCGAGCATCCGACCGATCCGCAGATGGGCAGGAGCGCGCGAGGATTCCGGCACCAGCAAGTAGGCCGCCTCTTGAACGCGATCGTGGAGGAAGCGATAGTCTATTCCGTGGCGAGCGATCAGTTCCTGCCGGATCGCCGGCCACAGGGTCGCATGCACCTGCTCCTGCGAAATTTCGAGCACGATCGCAAGCTCAGCCGTTCCGGCGATGTTGCCGAAACAGGCCAGCTGTCTCAGCGCGTTCTGCGTTTCCTCGGGCAGGCGGATGAGCTTGCCGAGCATCAGATCCACGACGTTCTCGGTGTACGCTTTTGCGTGGATACGCTCAAGATCCCATCGCCAGCGTGCAGTCTCGTGATCGAACATCAACAATTGCTCTTCGGCCAGTTCGGAAAGGAATTGAATGGCGAAGAACGGATTACCCATCGTCTTCTGATGCACCAACCTTGCAAGCGGGGCAGCGCGTTTTGATGCGCAGCGAAGGGTATCGGCGACCAACTGCTCGACATCGTCTGCAGTGAGCGGCGAGAGCGTGATCTCCTCGAAATTTACGTCGGCTCTCCTGATGGAGTCGAGCTTGCGCTTGAGTGGATGGCCTGCATCAACTTCGTTGCTGCGGTAAGCTCCAATCAGCAGCAGGTGCAGATCCGACTGGGTCAGGAGATCCTCGATCAAGTCGAGCGTTGCGGCATCATGCCATTGCAAATCGTCGAGGAAGAGCACCAATGGATGGGTTCGCCGGGCGAACACGCCAATAAAACGGCGAAGCACCCGCTGGAAACGAATTTGCGCTTGCCGGGCTGGAAGCTCAGCAACCGCGGGCTGCTCGCCAATGATCAGGCTCAGATCGGGGATCAATTTGACCATCAGTCGTCCATTCGCGCCGAGCGCCTCCCGGAGCGCTTGCCGCCAGGTGTCGAGTTCGCGCTCACTTTTGCTGAGAAGAGCACGGACAAGACTCTGAAACGTCCGCGCTAGCGTCGCATAGGGAACCTCGCGCCTTAGTTGGTCGAATTTGCCTAACACCAACTGCCCGCGCGAGGGCACCAGTACTTTGTGTAGCTCCTGGACAAGCGAAGACTTACCGACACCGGAGTAACCGGCGACGAGCACCAACCTTGGCGCGCCGCTCTTCACCACGCGATCGAAAGAGGCAAGCAAAGTCTCGAGCTGACGGGCTCTGCCATAGAGCTTCTCGGGGATGAGCAACCGATCAGGTGTGTCGTCTGCGCCGAGCTCAAATGGGTCAATGCGACCGTGGTTGGCCCATGCTGCGAGACAGCGTTGCAGATCGCGCTCAATGCCAGCGGCAGTCTGGTAGCGTTCCTCGGCGTTTTTGGCGAGGAGTTTCATCACAATCTGAGACACTGACTCTGGGATGTTGTGCGCTTTCTCCACAGGAGGGATCGCTTTTCTTGCAATATGACAATGGATCCACTCCAAAGGGTCTGAGGCCGTGAACGGCAGGCTGCCGGTCAGCATCTGATAAAATGTCACGCCAAGCGAATATAGATCACTGCGACAATCGACCGAGCGGTTCATTCGTCCGGTCTGTTCGGGGGCCATGTAGGGCAGCGTGCCCGCGATGAACTCGGCAGGTTCAGGCGGGACGCGCTCGCGGGAAAGCCGGGAAGCCAGACCAAAGCCGGTGAGGCGCACCTGTTCGTCAGGGCAATCGACCAGAATGTGAGCGGGTTTCAGGTCCCTGTGAATCAAGCCGCGCCGGTGAAGCTTGCCCACAGCCATGGTGATACCAATAGCGAGGCGCAGGAAGCGCTGGGGCTCCATTCGGACGCGAACCAAGTTTAGCAGCGGCTCGCCGCATGGATCGTCCAGGACCAGCATGGTCCGACCAGTTTCCCGGATGAGTTCCAAAGGCCGCACGGCCCACCCCTCATCTAGCTCGTCCCTCAGCTCACACTCGTGGGCCAGGCGCTCAAGTGTCCCTGGGTGTTCCCCGATTGGCCGCACTAGAAGCACGGCAGCCCTGCTGCCATGGATTTCCCGACGCCACGCGCGGCAGAACGCCCGATCATCGTCTTCCCACAGGGGCGTGATGTCTTGGTCGAGATTTGAGCCAAACAGGGTTCGGCTGAGAGGGGCCTGCGGCATTTGCCTGCCTAGACTAAGATGACGCGAGCCAAACCTGACACATAACGGGCGTCATTGTGAAGAAACTTCGAAACAAATGCGGGGGGCCGGGCAAGGCTGCAAAGAATAGACTGCAGCAAGCAAAAACTATGAGGTGCGGGCGCGCAAGCATCCTTTGTGATAGAGCGGCTCGTGGCCGTTACCAGACCACCAGCGTCCCACTGCCGACGTGCAGCCGGGCTGCGGATTGCCGCTACCGCTCAATCAGACAATGGCATGTGAAAGCTGATCGCTTTGCCCATGATCGGCGCAACACGCTAGTGTTCTGTCCCGTAAGTTCGCAGCATAATAATTGCATGGGTTTCGGGTATCCTGAGCGAAGGAGATACCCGATGCGCACCGGACGCCCGAAGGCGATGCTGACGATTTCCAGCGACGAACGCACACAGCTCACGGCCATAACACGGTCGCGCTCGCTCCCTGCGGCGCTGACGGTGCGAGCCAAGATCGTGCTGGCCTGCGAACGTGAGCCGAGCAACGCCGTCGTGGCGACGCGGCTTGGCGTCGGCCCCCATACGATCGGCAAATGGCGCAATCGCTTCATCGCAAATCGGATCGAGGGGCTCTACGACGAGATGCGTACCGGCAGGCCCCGCACGGTTGAGGATGAGGCTGTGGCCGAGCTGATCACCAAGACACTCGCTCGCAAGCCCAAAGCCGCAACCCATTGGAGCGTGCGCGCCATCGCCAAAGAGACGGGGATCGCCAAAAGCACCGTTCATCGCCTGTTCCAACTCTTCGGGCTGCAGCCTCACCGCACCCGCAGCTTCAAACTCTCGACCGATCCCTTCTTTGTCGAGAAGCTGCGCGACGTGGTCGGGCTCTATCTCAATCCGCCTGACAAGGCCGTGGTGCTTTGCGTCGATGAGAAGAGCCAAATTCAGGCCCTCGAACGAACCCAGCCCATGCTTCCTATGGGGTTCGGCTACATCGAGGGCGTCACACACGACTACGAGCGTCATGGCACGACCACTCTGTTCGCCGCCCTCAACGTGCTCGACGGCGCAATCATCGCTCAATGCAAACCCCGCCATCGTCACCAGGAGTTCCTCGCCTTCCTGCGTCACATCGAAGCTAATGTGCCGGCCCAACTGGACATCCATCTCGTCGTCGACAACTACGCCACCCACAAGCATCCCAAGGTTAGGGCCTGGCTCGCCCGCCGTCCGCGTTGGCACATTCACTTCACGCCAACCTACGCCTCCTGGCTTAACCAGGTCGAACGCTTCTTCGCACTCATCACCCAACGCGCCATCCGGCGGGGATCATTCGATTCCACCGCCGACCTCGTCAAAAAAATCGACCGCTTTATCCGCACCTACAATGCAGATTCACGCCCCTTCATGTGGACCGCTACCGCCGACTCCATCCTCCAGAAACTCGCGCGACTTTGTCGGCGAATTTCCGGGACAGAACACTAGAAATCCCGCCGACAGGCGCGGTAAATCGGTAAATCGGTAAATCGGCGCTCGTTCCTAGCAAGTTGTTGCTAGGCATCAACTCTGAGCCGCGCACCCAAGCAACAGATCTGCGAGGCACTTTGGGGGAACCGAGCCGGTGAAAAGAGTTGCGTGAAGGTGAAGAACAGCGGAACGCGTTCCCCTCGCCTGGCGAACCATGACAACATATGTCGCAATCCTTGCTGATTCCGAACTTCACCTCGTCGGACTTTGGCAACCCGATCCTACCGGAGAACTGCCGGTGACCACCGCAAAGCCGCCCGCCCGCTACGGCGCTATTGGAGGCGCGCGTCCGGGCAGCTTTGCTCTACCGAGCTACACCATCACTGGGGACACGACCACCGATCCCCGATAGATCTAGACGAGATCGGACAACGCGGCCTGACGGTACGATTCAAGCCCCCGCGCGCCGTGTGAAGTAGCAGGCGCTCACCATCTATTCTGGCGGCCCCGCGAGCCTCAGATTTGCAAGGCCGGGTCGCTTCATTGGACCGGCATTACCACGATGTATGGCGATCTGGGCGGACCCGGCGCATTTTTTCTCGAACAGAGTGCGCCGGGCCGCTTTCATGAGCTGCGCGGGAAGTTGGATGAGCTATCGGCAGGTTGGCGACTGCTTCCCGGCCGTTTTCTGTCCTATGTTGCGGGGTTGAGTACGTAAGCTTCGAAACCAGCCTCGCTCGGCGCGGATCCTATGATGCCCACCTGTACCGGAAGGAGAATCATACGAGGTAGCAGGTCAATTGCAGTTGGGCTTGCCGCCGGGCACGAATGCAGTGGGCCTCTCCATTCATACCACCTCATCTTAAAATGTGAGCTTCGGCAGGAAGCCGCGAGACGAGGACACCTGGGCGCTCCTTCAGACGACTATATTTCCTACAAGTACGAGCGAAAGGACTTGAATCGCACCTTGCGTCAGGTTGTACGAGACCGATGCCGAGGTGCTTTCCCAAGTTCGCGACAAACGCAACTCACAGGCGCTCTGACGACACAAAAAAGAGTTCATGTGCTGATGCCGCTGCTACTCGTTCTGACGTCCATTTTTCTTATTATAAGTGCGATAGTCTACGCCGCATGCCGATCTCAACGCCGGCGGGATCGGGGCATAAACAGGCACAATCGCGCCAAGCCGCTCAGCTCGCGTCCCCGCGGGCGTTCTGATCTAGCCGCATGATGTGTGTCCGCCAACTCACGCAGCCTCAACTCGCGAGGCCAGGCGGCGCGCGCGCGTACGCTAGAGCGAGCGCCTCAACTTCTGATTTCAGCTTCTCAAAGTTGCTGATCGAGTTGAACAATGTCACAAGGCCAATCCACTGGGACGCGGCACGAAATGCCGTCCTCGACCACTCGTGCGCTTTTTGTTAGACTTACGTGGCCAGTTCGTCACGCGGCGCAAATCGCGGACCGGCGATATACTTGCAAAATCTCAAAATAGTTGCACGGCGTCAATCGCAGATGGTGACAACATACTAGTTCGACCTTCAGTCGCACAAGTGAGGCTCTTATTGTGACCAAGCGCTCTGAACCGCGGAAGCAAGCCACAACTTCCGAAGTGCCGGAGGTCAGACCCAGCGTCTTCGTGGTCGACGATGACCTCTCAATGCGCGAATCGCTGGTCAACCTATTTCGTTCGATCGGTCTAGATGTCGTTGCTTACGGATCTGCCCAGGAACTGCTCCAGAGCGAGCTTCCTGATGTTCCTAGCTGCCTTGTGCTTGACATCAGGCTGCAGGGATTGAGCGGGCTTGAGCTCCAGAGTGAGTTAGCCAAACTGAAGATTCACATTCCCATCATTTTCATCACAGCTCACGGCGATATTCCGATGACCGTCAAGGCCATGAAGGGTGGAGCAATCGATTTTCTCAGTAAGCCATTTCGCGATCAGGAACTGCTCGATGGCGTAGTCGCAGCTATCGAGCAGGATCGCAAGAGACGAGGTGTAGACAAGCTGGTCGCGAGACTGCAGTCCTTGTTTGAGGCCCTAAGTCCACGAGAGCAGGATGTAATGAAACTGGTCACAGCCGGCCTCTTGAACAAACAGGTAGCCGCCGAACTCGGGCTCGCCGAGATTACAGTTAGAATCTATCGGGGGCACGTGATGAAGAAGATGGGCGCTCGGTCGCTAGCCGATTTGATCAAGATGGCTGAGAGGCTGGGAATTGGGACCAACCGCTTCAGGGTACAAACCTAAGTATGATTTTACAATTTCCTCATACAAGCGCACCTTCGGCCAGCGCCTTGGCCCCATGGAACGGCTCGTTTTGTCTCGCTACCCAACTGTTTCCGTGTTGACGACGACGCTTCGATTCGTGCCGCACAGAACAACCTTTTGAAATCGAAGGGCCACATCGTTTATACGTTTGCGTCGGCTGAGGCATTCTTGCAGTCGTCTCAATTGAACGACACCTCCTGTGTCATTGCGGACGTACAGATGCCGATGATGAGCGGCCTTGAACTTTTGGAACAGTTGCGGGCCCCGGGCCACGTGGTGCCACTCATCTTGATTGCCGCTTTCGCGGACAATCGCACCCTTGCCCGCAGGTTGCGGCGCCGGCGTAACCGGCTTCTTTAGCAAGCCCTTTGCCGGTCCGACTTGGTCACCTGCCTCGATGAAGCGCTTCGCGAGGGTTGTTGTGAAAGGCACGCGTGAAGGATGGGAAAGCCAAGCCGCACCGCGGCGCTTACGATATCGATCAATGCGCGTTGGCCGAGCTCAGCCCCGGGCGGTGGCGACAATCGCCTTTCCACATTTCCGCATTCGCTGTAATTGCGTTTTCGGCATTTGGTTGAAGGCCTTGCAAGGTGGGGCTCCTGACAAAGACGCCTCAGGTATGGTCGCGCAATCAGACGAGGCGAGGCTCTCCTACTCAGCGAGGAGCGGCCCTACCTTCAGTGCCACGATCATTCTGAGCTTATCGGAAAGTGCCACGGCAGCGGCTTCCGCCAAGACCTCGTTAGAAGAGAGAGCTCACTTAAGTTGGCGACCGCTCCACGTAGGACGCCGGAGTACTGTGGGAGAAAGCTGATGGGCCAAATGTCGAATATACTGAGCCAACTGAAGAAGCCCGACGCGTCTGCCGGCTCTGAGAGCCGTCGGACGAAGACTGGAAGACTGAGCGCGACAGCCTTCCTCCCTCAGCCGCATCCGCAACTAGTGCGCCGCGCCCGCGCTCTTAGACCGGTGCTTCACATAGACATCTGGTCTCCGCGTTAAAGTTGGCCGATGTGTCCAGAGAGGCTTGGCCCACAGCTACTTCTTGAAGACCTGACAAGCCGAGCTTAATCTCCTTCTAAAACCCACGCTATCACCTTTCGCCTGGATCAAAAATGAGGCAGAAGAGCGAACAACGGGCCGCCGGCTCATCAACAACCGAATCTAGATGTTAGATAAATTGTTACCCGGGACTGGGGCAATCGCCCCCGGCTCAAGCAGAACAGAGTCAACCGATCGAGATCTAAGCTTAGATTTCGCGAAAGGTGCGCTCATTGTTCTGGTGATCCTTGGGCACCTTATCCAGTATGTCGTCTACCGAGACGACGGTTTTTGGTATTCGCCGTACTACAAATCGATCTATATGTTTCACATGCCACTCTTTATGGCGATAAGCGGATATCTTTCTTCTCGATCGCTGTTGCAAAAGTCGTTTACTCGAGCCGCCAAGGATCGTGCGAAGCAGCTCTTGCTGCCGATGCTGTTTTGGTGGGCGTTCATGGAGACAGCTAAGCTAGCGGCATTCTGGCGCGCCACCAGCCTGACGAGGGGACTTTTGGAATTTGCAGACGATCTCGCTGGCACATACTGGTTTATTTGGGCCACCTTTGTTTCCTACGTTCTCGTCAAGAGTCTTACCAGGCTCAATCATCAATGGTGGGTCATTTCTGGTTCGGCCATATTGGTCGCGCTCGCGCCTCTGACATTCTCCATTTTACCCCTGATTAGATTCACTTACCCGTTCTTCTGCTTAGGATTCCTGCTTGCTCAATCGCGAGAACGATGGATCAGTACATTGCAAGGTCACAAGCCGCTCCTGATTTTGTTTCTCTCGATAGTGACTTGCGTATCCATTCTAGCTTGGAGCAAGGACACTTATGTCTACAATAATTTGGGGGCCATTCGCGACCTTCGATCGAGTAAAAACGTTCTTCTGATGTTTGTTGGCTCTGCAGCTGCCTCGGCAATCGCTATCGAACTCCTGCTGCAATTCTGGAGCTTTGGTCATTCAAATCGAATGGTTCGCTTTGTCGCTGTGGAGTTGGGCCCGGCTACGTTGCTGCTCTACTTCGTCCAGGGCACTGTGTTCCGCCTGATGGATTTCATACAATTCGGAGAACTCTGGGACCTCACGACCCGGTTGACCGTCGCGGGTATGCTCGGGGTCGCCGTTGTCGCGATCGCGCTAATAGTCCGCTCGGGTGTCCGCGGCGTTCCGTATCTGTCTCAGCTCGTCCTTGGTGCGCCCCCACGCACACGTCTCCCGCAAGCCGCACCTACGATGAAATCATAGCAGCATCGACCTGTGGCGTCGCTTCCGGAAGCGGGTTCGAACTAGACGCTACCTGCGAACGGGTGCGCGACCGTTGAGCCGGCATCGCGCATAAAAGCCCGCCCGAACCGGATGAAAGCTCCACTATCCGCCTGGTTCTTGTCTCATCCCACCGCGCAGATGCGCACCACCAATTCGAATCAGGCAAAGGTGGGTATTGCCGCATATAGCGATGTGCGATGTTCAGCCTGATGGCCGCGCCGCACCCGCTCATGAGCGCGAGGCCCTCCTTCTGTTTAAGAGAGACACCGCTAGAGCGACTGTCAGATAGCGCGCTCGAGTCTAGCGGCTTCGAGTGCGTTCGAACTTTGGGCTCTGCCTTTGTTGCGGTGTGCTCGTTCTGGAGGACGGCATACAAGGCACGTCGCAAAAACGGGGCGATGGGTATCTGTCGAGTGTTCGTCGTCAGATGATTTGAGACTGATTAGGCGGGCTGCGAAGGGAGGCTCTGGCTCATCAGGGGTTAGAGTTTAAGCGGTCTGCAGTCGATGCTGCAAGCGACGATTTGCGATGGTGTCGTGCTTGATGCGCTGACGTTCGGCCAGGATTGTCTCGGCTCTGCCAAAGTAGACGTCGGCGGGCGTGAGGTTGTCGATGCTCTCATGGAAGCTGGCGTGATTGTAGTGCTCGACAAAGGCGCCGATCTGCCGTTCGGGGTCGCCGGGTAGATAATAGTTGTCGAGCATGATGCGGTTCTTCAGCGTCTGATGCCAGCGCTCGATCTTGCCTTGGGTCTGGGGATGATACGGAGCCCCGCGCCCATGTTGCATGTCTTTGCCCTTGAGCCACGTGGCCAGATCATCCGCGACGTAACTCGATCCGTTGTCGCTCAGAAGCCGCGGGCGCTGCGCGACGGTGATGTGGTCGAGGCCGGAAGCTGCGAGCGCCT
>NZ_LGHL01000450.1 GCF_001908205.1 Bradyrhizobium sp. NAS80.1 | reverse complement strand
CGAGTGCGAGGGGAATGGATCGCCCCCTGGGGAGTCGCCGAGTTTAAGCGACTTGGGCTTATCGAACTCCTGCAGGACAATGGCGCAATTCACGTCGAACGCAACGTTCCCTATGACGAAAACTGGTCGCCAGATGCTGCGGAGCAGCGTGCTTTTGATTTCACCAAGCTGCCACCAGACCTTCCAACTCCCATATGTATCGGCCATCCGACGATGTGCAATGCTTTCGCGGCGTCGGCAAAAGAGGCTGGTGCGCATATCCTAACTGGCATCAAACAGGTCCAAGTGACGGCGGGCGTCCGACCTGCCGTTTCGTCGGTTAAGGCCTCGCCTCGTCGTAGGTGCTGACGGGCGCAACTCAGTCCTGAGGAAACAACTGGGATTTTCTTTGCAGGCCGATGAACCGCACAATCTTTTGGGCGGGATGTTGGTCGCAAACGTTCCAGATTGGCCTCGTCACATTCAGGCGATCGGAACTGAGGATAGGCTGCATTATCTCGTCTTTCCTCAAGGGAAGGACTTGGTTCGCCTCTATGTATGCTACGAGTTTTCGGATCGACAAAAATTCGCAGGTCCAGATAGAAAGACCCGGCTGCTGCAAGCCTATCGATTGAAATGTTTGCCGCATGCGGAAGCGATACTTGGTGGCACGCCTATCAGCCCATTTTGTTCGTACTCCAATGAGGATCACTGGGTCGATGATCCAACGCTTCCAGGCGTTGTGCTTATTGGGGATGCAGCTGGCCACAACGATCCCATTACCGGACAGGGATTGTCGATTGCCGCCAGGGATGTGCGTATCGTATCCGATATTCTTCTTTCAACAGAAAATTGGGATCGCCTCGACCTTGAGGTCTATGTTGATGAACGACGGGAGAGATTGCGCCGTCTGAGAATTACAGCTGGCCTGGCGACGAAAATACGGGTTGAATTTGGCGAGGATGCCAAGCAACGGCGAGCTAGAGTCAGCAATAGAATGCTCG
>NZ_LGHL01000449.1 GCF_001908205.1 Bradyrhizobium sp. NAS80.1 | reverse complement strand
AACAGCGTTCGCTGCCCACGATCCGCCTCTTCAACGAAGCGCCTCATCGATTCCCCCAAAGAATCACAGGAGAATCATAACAGCAGCTCAGTGTTTTCACACAGCCAGGGTCATTCTCGACCGGCTCTGCGGTTTCGGCCGCCGTTCGATGTCTGCTCTTCTCCGAAACCGACCAGCTTACTGCGCGAGAACGAAATGACGCGAAGGGCCAAAACCCGACTTATGCAGTGCGCAAGCAGCATGCTTACTCGATCACCTCGTCGATACTACGATCGCTCACCGCCACTCCCGCCACCGGTTAGCGCTGAGAGCATGGCATGGACCGCAATTGCCGCGATGACACCCGTGACAAACAGCCCGAGAAAGCCAATTCCGATCGCAAGCGCGCGCGACAACGCCTGCCTCGGGACGAGATCACCGTAACCAATCGTGAGGCCTGTAATGAAAGTAAAATAAACCGCATCCCCGAGAGACCAGCCCTCAACAAAACCAATCAGCAATCCCAACGCAAGCTGAATTGCTAGAAGTACAGACAACACCGGCCACGTCACGTGAATCGCATGGCCAAGCGCTACCAAAAAGCGCCGCCGCAACGGCTTCCGTGCCGGCCAGTTCATGTCGTGGC
>NZ_LGHL01000051.1 GCF_001908205.1 Bradyrhizobium sp. NAS80.1 | reverse complement strand
CTTAGCCTCTCGCGCCCGACGCTGCCGCGTCCACCGCAAGCCCGGCTCGCGAAACGTGACGACACAAGATCGCCCCTCAAGGATGAGCCGGGATGGGCGACACATACGATATTTCCGAATTTCGGTAACGTGGAATATTTTGGTGGGGAGGGGTTGACGGGGTGGCGGGTATTTTGCCCGACGGGGAGTTTTACCCGCATGGAGGAGGCGATACTCTGGCTTGTGATCGAGATCGTGCGGCCGACTTCGACGAGACTCCAAATCCAGCATCAGTGCTCGGCGCCGGTCGCGCCTTGGTCGGCTATTTTCAGATGCTGAACGAGCGAGCCGGCATCAACGGCCGGCCCACTATCTTGGAAGCACTATACTCTTTTCGGCGAGCAACCACGCTCGCAGGTAGCATCTCTATCACGCGCCAGAGGCCGCCATTCACACGCGCGATCTGTCTGCGCCCACCCAAAGCGTAGCGCATCGCCAACCCTTGGCAGCCGGGCTCAGGCGCGCCGTAAAAGCACCCTACCAATGCCGTCTTATGAGTGAGCGAGGCTCACAAATGCGCGGACGATGGCAGCGGTCGAGAGACCGTATTTTTCGAACAGATACTGGGCCGTACCACCTTCAGCAAATACGTCGGGCACGCCGAGCCGCGCGAACGGCACGGCCATGCCGGCTTCTCCGAGCACCTCCGCCACCGCCGAGCCAAGACCACCGATCACGCTATGATTTTCGGCCACCAGCAGCGGCTTCCCCCTCGCGGCGATACCAAGGATGCCGTCTCGGTCGAGCGGCTTGATGGTGTGCGCATTGACAACTCCGACGTCAAGCCCCTGCGCCTGCAGATCGGCCGCGGCTTCCATCGCGAGGGCGACCATCACCCCGGACGCAACAATGGTTCCGTCGTGGCCCTCGACAATCGGCTGCAGCTTGCCAAGCGTCAGCTTCGGCACCTCCGCAGGGATGACCAGAGGCATCTCGCCGCGCTTGATGCGCATGTAGACCGGACCGCTATGGGCGGCGATCGCTTCCAACAAATCGGTCACCTGATCGCCGTCGGCCGGCTCGACTACCATCATGTTGGGCACGGCGCGCATGATCGCGACATCGTCAATGGCTTGATGGGTCGGGCCACCGGGAGACGTCAACCCCGGCATGAATCCGACCAACTTCACATTGGCGTTGGGATAGGAAATTTGCAGCACGACCTGGTCCAGCGAACGGCGCGTGGCGAACACGGAGAAGGTGTTGACGAAGGGAACGTCACCCTCGCGCGCCATACCCGAGGCAGCACACATCAGGTTGGCCTCGGCGACGCCGAAATTGAAGAACCGCTCGGGAAACTGGTCACGGAACAGATCGGTCTCGGTTGGTCCGGTGAGATCGGCGCCGAGACAAACGACGTTCGGATCGCGCTGGGCAAGCGCCACCAGCGCCTGGCCATAGGCCTTCATCTTCAGCGGAGTTTCGCTGCGCCAGATCGGGGCCGATTTGGCGATCGTGATGCCCGGGGCTGAACGGTAAGCGTCGGTAGACATTGATCAAGCCTCCAGTTCGGCGAGGGCGCGTGCGGCAGCCTCCGGCGGCAGTTTGAGGAAATGGCTGTAGGTGCCGGCGAGGAATGAGACACCGTGGCCCGGAATGGTGGTCGCGATAATCGCGGTGGGGCGGTCAGGTTCCTGACGCGCCGCGTCGAGCGCATCGAGAACCTGCGGCACGACGTTGCCGTCGATTGTCACGACCCTCCAGCCGAACGCCGCCCATTTCGCCGCGATATCGCCCATGTCGATGACGCGGTCGGTGCGGCCGTCCACCTGCATGTTGTTGACATCGACGATCGCGCAGACGTTGCCGAGGCGGAAGCTTGCCGCGGCCATCGCCGCCTCCCAGGTCTGGCCTTCCTGCAGCTCGCCATCACCGATTACGACGTAGACCCGCGACGGCCGACGGCGGCGCCGCAACGTCAGTGCCTTGCCCACGGCCACGGAGAGGCCCATGCCGAGCGAGCCGCAGGTGGCTTCCACGCCGGGCAGGCGCTCGGAGGCGATGATCTCCATCGGGCTGCCATCTCGGCCATAATCGTCCATCTGCGCCATGGGCATACAGCCGCTCTCGGCGAGAGCTGCGAACAGTCCAACGCCATAATGCGCCGGCGACAACAAGAACTGGTCGCGGTCCGGCCAGCCGAGATCGTCGGGCCGGTACGCCATCTCGTGGAAGTACAATGCGGCCAGGATGTCGGCGCAACCGAGCCCCTGGCCGGCATAGCCTTCGCGCAACGGTGCCACCATGCGCACCACATGCTGGCGCAGGCGCTTCGCCTTCGCCTCGACTTCGTTTGCGGGTAAGGCCAACCCTCGAGGCGGTATTCTGCTCATCGCTCTTCTCCAGTCACTGTACGCGGTTGGAAACAGTCTCGCGCAGCGCCGCTTCGAGCCGCTGCAGGCCCTCCTCCGCTTCAGCATCCGTCATCACCAGCGGCGGCGCGAGCCGCACCACGTTCGATTGCGAGCCGGACGGCGGCAGCACGATGACGCCGCGGGCCGCGGCGGCCGCGACCACCTTCAGCGCGCGCTCGGGATCGGGCGTCTTGTCGATCGGATTGTCGACCAGTTCGATCCCCGTCGACAGACCCATGCCGCGACCATCGCCAACGCCGGGAATCTCCTTCACCCAGCGGGCGAAGCGCTGATGGAAGATGGTGGTCAGATGTCGCGCGCGCGCCACGAGGCCCTCGCTCTCGATCACGTCCAGCGTGGCGAGACAGGACGCGCAAGCCAGCGGATTGCCGCCGTAGGTAGAGCTCAGCGCGCCGGGTGGAAGCGCGTCGAACAGATCGTGCCGGCCGATCACCGCGCTCATCGGCAGACCGCTGGCGATGCCCTTGGCAACCGCCAGCAGATCAGGCTCGACACCATGTTCCTGGAAGGCAAACCAGTTGCCGGTCCGCCCGAAGGCCGACTGAACTTCATCCATGATCAGGAGCGCACCGAGCTTGTCGGCAAAGCCGCGCAGCCGCCGCCAGAATGCGGACGGCGCCACATGCGCCCCGCCCGCGCCAAGAAAGGGCTCGACGATGATGGCGGCGACCTGGCCGATGGAATTGATGCGAACCACCTCCTCCGCCATGTCCATGCACAGTTCGGCCCATTGTTCGGGATCGAACTGCGACGGCCGGCGGTAGCTGTTGGGGAACGGCACCACGATGGAGCCAGGAACCGTGGGGCCAACGATACGTCGCGTGCCGGGCATGCCCGACAGCGACGAGGTGCTGATGGATTTACCGTGGAACGACTCGGCGAAGGACACGATCTCGAACCGCTTCGTCGCCGCCTTGGCGATCTTGACCGCGCTGTCGATGGCCTCAGCGCCGGTTGAGAACAGCGCCACCGCATCAAAGCGGCCGCCAGCGTAGCGAAGCAATCGCTTGCCGACCTCGGCGCGCAGCGGATGCGGCGCGTCGTAGCAGTTCAGCAGCCGGGCGGCCTGCTCCTGAATTGCCTTGACCACCTTCGGATGACAGTGGCCGGTATTGGCCACCAGCACACCCGAGGTGAAGTCGATGAACTCGCGGCCTTCCACGTCGCGGATGCGAGCGCCGCTGGCGCTCTCCCAGACGATGGAAGCGTGCCCAGGGGCCAGCGACCAGAGATGCGTGGCCTCCTCGCCGCGATAGTAGCTCGTACGATCAGGATGGGCGGATGCCGCGCTGTCGCCTGCATTGGGGGTCAAGGGCGCGCTGGGTCCTTGGTTTGAATGACTGAACATGTCGGAAGAAGTCAGATGAGATGACAGGCGGCCTGGTGTCCGGATCCGACGGTGCGGACCGGCGGCGCCTCAACGCGGCAGCGCGTCTCGACCAGAGGGCACCGGCTCGCGAACCGGCACCCCGTCGGAGGATCGATCAGGCTGGGCGGCTCGCCCTGCAACATTTCCCGCGGCTTCGCCACGCCGCGGACGCGCGGCACCGCATCGAGCAACGCACGCGTATATGGGTGGCTTGGCGACTCATAGAGCGCCCGTCGGGGTGCGATCTCGACAATGCTGCCGGCATACATCACCGCGACGCGCGTGGAGACGCTGCGCACTACCGCGAGATCATGGGCGATGAAGAGATAGCTGAGGCCGAATTGCGCCTGCAGGTCCATCAGCAGGTTGACCACCTGCGCTTGCATCGAGACGTCGAGCGCGGACACGGCCTCGTCGCAGACGATCAAATCCGGCTGCAGCGCGAGCGCGCGGGCGATCACGATGCGCTGGCGCTGCCCCCCGGAGAACTCGTGCGGATAACGCCGGACGGCGCTGCGCGGCAGCCCCACCATGTCGAGTAACTCCTCGATACGTGCCTGCCGTTGGCGGCGGTCGAAGCCGCCCGTAATATCCAGCGGTTCAGCGATGGCGTCGCCCACCGCCATGCGTGGGTTGAGTGCCGCCTGCGGATCCTGAAACACGAATTGCAGCCGGCGCCGGACAGCCTTCAGATTGGCCTTGGCGGCATCGCCGCTGATGTCGCGGCCGAACAGTCGGATTTGCCCACTGGTGGCGGGATAGATGCCAACTAGCATGCGTCCGACGGTAGACTTGCCGGAGCCGGATTCGCCGACGAGGCCGAGCGTCTCCTCGGCTGCGATGGAGAAGCTGACATTGCTGACCGCGTGCAGCGACTGCGCGTTGCGGCCGCGCGTGCCGTTCATCGGGAATATCTTGGAGACGTTGGTCACCTCGACGATCGGTGCGGTCATGCCGACCTCCTGGCCGCACGCGGCGGACAGCGGGTCTGTCGCTGCTCCGACAGGCGGATCATCGCAGGCGCCGTTTGTCTGCAGGTCGGCACCGCCTCGGGGCAGCGCGGATGGAAGCGGCAGCCTTCAGGCGGCCGGCCGGGATCGGGAATCGAGCCCGGGATCGTGGCCAGCCGCGCGGTATCAGAATCGATGTCGGGGATCGCACGCAGCAGCCCGTCGGTGTAGGGATGCATCGGCTGTTCGAACAGGCCTGCACCCACGGCATCTTCCACCACCTGGCCGGCATACATCACCGCGATCTTGTCGGTGAATTCCGAGATCACGCCCATATCGTGCGAGATCAGGATCACCGACATGCCGAGCTCCCGGCGGAGCTCGCGCAGCAGGTTGAGGATCTGCGCCTGTACGGTCACGTCGAGTGCGGTGGTTGGCTCGTCGGCAATCAGGATCTTCGGCCGGCAGGCAATCGCCATCGCGATCATCACGCGCTGTCGCATGCCCCCGGACAGCCGGTGCGGATACTCGGCCACGCGGCGACGCGCATCGGGGATGCGCACCATGTCGAGGAGCTCGACGGCCTTCTTCTGCGCATCATCGGCCCCAAGACCCTGGTGGATGCGCAAGGTCTCGCCGATCTGGTCGCCGATCGTGAGCACCGGATTGAGCGAGGACATCGGATCCTGAAAGATCATTGCGATCTCGGCGCCGCGGATGCGCCCGAGAGCTCGAGGCGGCAGCGTCAGCAGGTCGCGCCCCTGATAGCGGATACGCCCTGAGGCGATGCGGGTGGATTTCGGCGGATGAAGCCCAAGCACGGTGAGCGCCGTCACGCTCTTGCCGCTGCCGGACTCGCCGACGATGCCGAGACATTCACGATCGGCGAGGTCGAGGTTGACATCCTGCACCGCGGTGATCCAGCGGCCGCCGCTGCGGAACTGAACGGTGAGTTTTTCGATCGAGAGAATATTGTCGGATGGCTGCATCTCAACCCTCGATCTTCAGCCGCGGGTCGAGCACGTCACGCAACCCGTCTCCCAGAAGGTTCATGCCGAGTGCTGCGAGGCTGATGCCAAGGCCGGGAAACAGCATGATCCACCACGCTTCGACCGAGTAGTCGCGCCCTTCCGCAATGATGTTGCCCCAGCTCGGGGTTGGCGGCGGCGGACCGATACCAAGGAAGCTGAGCGCTGCCTCAGCCAGGATAGCGTAGGCAAACACGAAGGTGAGTTGCACCAGAAGTGGTCCGACGCTGTTGGGCAGGATGTGGCGCAGCACGATGCGCAGTCCGCTCGCGCCGCTGATCCGCGCGGCCTGGACGTAATCGAGCTCGCGGACCACCAGCGCGGAGGCGCGGACGATGCGTGCGGTCCGCGGAATATAAGACACCGACAGCGCGATGATGACGCTGTGGACCTGGGGTCCGAGCGCCGCATTGATCCCGATCGCCAGCAGGATCGGCGGAAACGCCAGCAGCGCATCCATGATCCGCATAACCAGGGAATCGATTGCGCGCACATAGCCCGACAGCACGCCAAAGATGGTGCCTGCGATACCGGACAGGATCGCCACCCACAGGCCGATCACCAGCGACAGGCGCGCGCCGTGGACGAAGCGGGAAAGGATGTCGCGTCCGAGTGCGTCAGTCCCCATCCAGAACCGGGCCGATGGCGGCCGGAAGCGGAAGCGCATCTGCATGGCGGTCGGATCAGCGGTGTGGAGCAGCGGGCCCACGACCGCGACCATCACCAGCAGGGCCACGATGACGAAGCCGATGCGAAAGGAGAGATGACGGAACAGACGCCTCGCGAGCGCGGCGCCCCGCTGCAGCGCTGACGGCGCGACCGTCGCCGGGTCGAGAGCCGCGTCAGTCATAGCGGACCCGCGGATCGACGACGACGTAGAGAATGTCGGTGGCGATGTTGATGAGAACGAAGATGAAGCCAAACAGGAGCAATGTCCCCTGAACGAGCGGATAGTCACGGGCCAGCACCGCCTGGACGACCAGACGACCGACACCAGGAAGCGCGAACACCTGCTCGACGATGACCGATCCGCCGATCAGCAGGCTGAAGATGTATCCGACCACCGTGAGGACGGCGATCAGTGTATTGCGGAAGCCGTGCTTCCAGAGCACGCGGCTTTCGGGCGCGCCCTTAGCACGAGCCGTGCGGATGAAATCCTGGTCAAGGACGTCGAGCATGGCCGAACGCGTCATGCGCGCGAGAAAGCCGACCTGGAACAGCGCGAGCACGATGGCGGGCTGCAGCAGCGCCAGCAGCCAGGGAAGGAAGCCGTCGCTGAGCGGCACATAACCCGCCGACGGCAGCCAGCCGAGCGTAACCGAGAACAGGATCACAGACAGGATAGCGATCCAGAAGCTCGGCACCGATACACCGAGCAGCGCGATCGCCATCACGGCCACGTCGATCCAGCTATCGCGCGCAGCGGCAGCGATCACGCCGAGTAGAATGCCGACGGGCACAGTGATCGCGATCGACACCACTGCGAGCGACAGGCTGACCGGCAGCCGCTCGGCCACGGCGGACACCACGGTCTGGTTCAGCGTGAGCGACGTACCGAGATCTCCCGAGAGGAGATGCGTCACCCAGGAGACGAGTTGCTCCCAAAGCGGCCGATCGAGCTGCAGGCGCTCGCGAATTTGCTGGATCGCCTCAGCGCTGGCTCCATCGCCAGCCATCAGCACCGCGGGATCGCCGGGCAGCAACTGCATCAGGAGAAAAGCCAGGACCGCGATGATCAACAAGACCGGCACGGCATGGGTCAGTCTTACAGCGACAAGGCGAAGCATGAGAGCGGACTTCTGGGAGGAGCGGACGGACGATCAGATCGGCAGCAACGGCGGCCTGCACGCAGCCGCCGTTGACCGCAACTACTTCAGCGAGATATTCCAGAACCGGTTGATGTAGAAATCCCTGAAGTCGGGCAGCCGCTTGCGGTTGAGGGCCTGGATCACGCCGATATCCGCAATCTTGATCATGTAGGCCTGCTCGAGAACCCTCTTCTCGATCACGCGCCAGGCGGTTTTGCGGTCGTCCAATGCCAGCGATGTGTAAAACTTGTCGTAGGCTGCATCGAGCTCGGCATCGTTCTTCACGTGCGGGAAATTGTAGACCATGAATTTCCACTGCTGCGGACCGAGATTGGGATTGGAGCAGAAGGACGTCGACGAGATGTTCCAGCCACCGTTGCCGGTCTGCATGTTGGAGGCGTTGGTCGCCCAGTCCACCATCTGCACGTCGGACGCGATGCCGGCCTCCTTCAACTGCTCGGACAGCACCAGGATGGCATCGCGGAATTCCGGATAGGTCGCCGTAGTCATCAACTTCAGCTTATGGTCTGGCTTGTAGCCCGCCTGCTTGGCGAGTTCGCCGGCGAGCTTGGGGTTCTTCTGGTCATAGAACCCGTTGTTGATGTCGCCGCCATAGTACTCGCCGCCCGGAATTGTCATGGAGTGGCTGCGCTTGGCGGGGCGGCTAATCGCCCCGATCATGTCGTCGACGCCGACGGCGGCGCGGATTGCCTGGCGCATCTGCACCGAGTCAGTCGGTGGCTGCTGGGTGTTGACGATGAAATATTGCTGGCAGGCGAGGATGCGGTTGACCTGCAGGTCCGGTCGGCCTTCGATACGGCCGGCGAGATCCCGCGGCACGTTGGAGATAATGTCGGCCTCGCCGGTCTGCAGCGCCGCGATGCGCGCATTGGCTTCCGGCATGAAGCGGTAGCGAACCGAACTGACATTGACGGTCTTACGACCAACGAGGCCGTCGGCGGGCTTGCCACCCTCGTCCGCCACGTAGCCATCGAACTTCTCGATGATCAGGTGGCTGTCCTTGCGCCACTCGCCCAGCTTGAAGGGTCCGGTCCCGATGATCTCGACCTCGCGGGCCGGTTTGTCCTTCTGCTCGGCCGGCAGGATGACGAAGGGATAGACCGGCGACTTCAAGACGTCGAGGAAGACCGCGTTGGTCTTCTTCAGATGGATGATGAAGGTGAATGGATCGGGAGCTTCGAACGACTCGACATCGGCAAGCACCGCAGCGTTGGGGCTGATCCGGCGATAGCGCTCGAACGACGCCTGCACGTCGGCGGAGGTCATCTCCTTGCCGTTGTGAAACTTGACGCCGTGGCGCAGCGCGAAGGTGAAGGTCTTGCCGTCGTTCGCGACATCAACCTTCGATGCCAGCATCGGCTTGGCGGCATAGCTGCCGTCCACCCCCCACCAATCCCTCGAAGATGTGGTGGACGACTTCGAGATCGACGGTGCTGCTGCCGACGTAGGGATCGAGCGTCTCCGGCCCGGCGGTGTTGCCGTAGACCAGGGTGGTCGCCTTGTTTTGAGCTGACGCTGGAGATGCAGCCAGGGAGCCTGCAAGCAGAGCCACTGCCGCGGCTCCCCATAAACACTTGACCATTCTCATGCTTCCCCCTGTTCGCGCGCAAATTTGGCTTCGTCTTTAGCGATAGTCGATAGGATATATCCTATAGACAAGCTAGACATCGCCCACTAAGCTTGTCAAGCACATCGCAAGTCCGCGTTGATCTGACCCGATCTCGCGGTGTGCCGGACGAGATTCACGAGCAACCCGTAAGACGGCAGAGGCCTGCCCACTCCATTCATGTTGATGCCTGTTCTCAGTTTTGCGGCCGAGCCCGCTTTCCTTTTCAGCCACGGACATTCGTCATGCAGCCTTTGAAGAAAGTCGCGCGCGAAAACCTTGCAACGCGGGCTTACGGCCAGCTGCGAGAAGCGCTGATGCAGGGCCAGCTCAAGCCGGGCCAGCGGCTGAAGATCAACGAGCTCGCAGTGATGCTTGGCGTGAGCGACACGCCGATACGCGAAGCGGTGATGCAGCTCTTGCGCGAGCAGGCGCTTGAATTCACCAGCTCGCAAAGCTTCCAGGTGCCGAAGGCTTCATTCCGCCGCTACGCGGAGATCCGCGAGATCCGCCTGCGGCTCGAACCACTCGCGGCGGAAAAGGCCGCACAACTGATCACGCCCGAGGCGATCGCCGCGCTCGAACAGGCACACGCTGCGCTGGCCGCGGCGGAAAAGCGCGGCGACTCGCAGGATGCGGTCTACCAGAACTACGTCTTCCATCTCGGCGTCTGCCGCGCGGCGGCGATGCCGAGCCTGACGACGATTCTCGAAGGCCTCTGGCTGCAGAGTGGCCCGACGCTGAACCTGCTCTACCCTCACGCGGTGCCGCATTATGCCGGCGAGCACCAGCACGTGCGGCTGATCCGCAGCTTGAAACAGCGTAACGCCATCGCCGCGGGCGAGGCGATCCGCGCCGACCTGGAAGAAGGCGGCGCCGCGCTGATGGAGTTGCTGAAAGCCATAGAGGAAGGGCGCATCACCGCGCCCGAACTGCTCGAAGCTGCCGAAAGACGCGCCTGACCGTCGAATGATACATCAAGGGAAGCCTACCATGCCGAAGGACGACAACGCCGCGCGCCCCGAATTCAAGCCGATGAACATCCACGATCGGCGCACGACCGTGATGCATCCCGACAACGCGTGGCATTTGTCGCATTGGTACGAGGCGCCAGCCGAAGACCCCGCGGTACCGGAGGTCTACACCTACACCGACGCGATTTCCTACGCGCCCGGCCACGAAGTGCGTTTCCACAGCAGCAGCACCGCGCCGCGGTGGACGTTGCAGGTCTGGCGCGATGGCCTGAAGCCGACGCTGGCGCATGAGGCGAAAGACATCGCCGGAGAATTCCATGCGATGCCGAAGGCGGCCTATCGGGATGGTTGCGCCTGGCCGGTCAGTCATCGCTGGACCCTGCCCGCCGACATCGCCTCCGGCTTCTACCGCGTCGTTTCGACCTGTGATCTCGGCAACGGCTCGCAATTCGTGCAGCACCATTTCTTCGTCGTGACCCCGACCGACTCCAAGCCCGCGAAAAACCGCTTCCTGCTGATTCTGCCGACCTCGACGTGGCTGGCTTACAATGATTGGGGCGGGGCGAACTATTACGACGGGATCGACGGCGCAACCGGCAAGCAATTCTCTCCGGTCCTGAGCATCGAACGGCCATGGACACGCGGGCTGGTCTGGCTGCCGCCCGGCGCACCTCGGCTGTGCGACACGCCCAAGCGCCGCCCGCTGGAAGCGCCGCGCTATCCGACCAAGGAATGGGCCTTCACCAACGGGTTCGCTCAATACTACGCCTCCGCCGGCTGGGCGCAGTTCGACCGTCACTTCGCAGTCTGGGCCGAGCGCGAAGGCTACGATTTCGACATCATCACCCAGACCGACCTGCACTACCGGCCGGGGATCCTGTCACGCTACGGCACCGGCGTCATCGTCGGCCACGACGAATACTGGACGCGCGAGATGCGCGACACGGTCGACGCGTTCGTCGAGGCCGGCGGCAAGATGGCGCGCTTCGCCGGCAATTTCCTTTGGCAGATTCGCTTCGAGAACGACGGCCGGCAGCAGGTGTGCTACAAGGCCCGCGCGTTCGAGGAAGACCCAGTGCGCAACACCGCGAACAAGCACCTGCTGACGTGCGGCTGGGAAGATCCCGCAGTCGCACATCCCGGTGCGACAACCTTCGGTGTCAACGGCATGCGTGGCGTCTATGCCTCGTGGGGCGGCTTTGCGCCACGCGGCAGCCGCGGCTTCACCGTGTATCGCCCCAAACACTGGGCTTTCGACCACACCGACACTCACTACGGCGATATCCTGGGCGAGGACGCCGGCATCTTCGCTTATGAAGTAGACGGCCTCGACTACACGTTCCGCCAAGGGCTCCCTTACCCGACCCACGAGGACGGCGCGCCGCAGGGCGTCGAGATCCTTGCCATGGGCCCTGCGGTCTATGTGGAGGACGAGTATGCCGGCGAAGGATTCCGCTACTATCTGCGCGACAGCGGCCTTGCCAACAAGGCGAAGCGCCTGTCGGGCTCGACCTCTCCGGAAGCGTTGCAGAAACACCGCTACGGTTCGGGCATGATCGTGTCGATGCCACGCGGCAAGGGTGAGGTGTTTACGGCCGGAAGCTGTGAATGGGTTATGGGCCTGGCTCGGAATGAATTCTACACCGAGCAGGTGACGCGAAACGTCCTAAACCGCTTCCTCGGTGATTGAGGCCGGACGACACTACGACGCAAACCTCGTCTCAAGCAACAAGCCGGCGGTCGCATGTCAGGACGGTGACGACCGCGGCCAGCATAGGCAGTTCGGACCGCGTCCAATCATTCGGCCGTGCAGCGCGCTCTATGTTTTGAATTGAAATAGCGACAATTATAGATCACCGGCCGTCACAGCTCCGACCCGCTACTGTTACGGGTACAAGATCGTGGTTGCGCGTGGAAAATTGTGACTCATGGTAGCCGGCTATACCTGCGTTCTCCCCGCAGTTCACTGGGCAATTGGCCTTTGAGCGATCGCTGGAGCCGAGAATAGCACTGGAGCGGCAGCGGCGAGTTTCAGAACCTTGCGACGATCAAGCATTTTGGAGCGCCCCCAATCACGCTGCTTTACTTTTGCGGTAGCGCCGCGTCTGACTGCGCGTGCTTTGCCAGGGGCAATGTCCGATTGTCCCCGATAGATGCGGCTCAGACCGATGTAACAGTTGGTGCGTGTTGGTCCGCAAGGTATCGTGCCTAAGTCCACCTGCGCTCGCGACGCCAGGGAAACTCGCCAGCAGTATCGCGACAACACTCGCGATCGAATAGGTTATGCCGCCTCCAAACGCAGGCAATGGATGCGAGGAGCGCTATTTGATCGTCGCGTGCACAGTGATTACCGACGTGCCAGAAGCCGTCGGCCCCTGCCCCGTTGCCTTGATGGCAAAAGTATCGCTTCCCTTGTATTTGGTCTTCGCTTTGTATTCGAACGTAGACTGATTGAGCCTTTTCAGCTTGCCGTGTGCCGGTTTCTGAGAGATGTCCGAGCCATTCACAGTGCCGCGCATCCTGATTGGGAATTGGCAACTTTCCCCGGATGCAAGGTCAATGTCGGCCATCGAATTCTCGCCCCAATCCGCTAGCGTCCCAGAAATTGAGCATTCAGTGACGGGCCGCGCCAAAGACACAGACAGCAGGCTTGAACCGCCAGCGATAAGCACCAACGCGGCGACCTTGGACAACTGCATAGTCGGCTTCTCCGCAGAGTTGCCAGTTTACGGACATCGCTCCTCAGGCACCCCGCCATGCGCCTACCTCGATTGAGAGGGCCGCAGCAGGCGAGCGCGGCCTTCAAACTGACGGCGAGGGAGGAACGGCTGCCTGGACATTAGCCAATGCCGCTTGAAGCGCCGCTTCCTTGGTGTGGTCGAGCGAAGTTTTTAACACCGTACCGCCTTCGCCCTTGAGACCTTCAAGCACTTTGTCAGCTGTTACCTTACGCACCAACACAAAGAGGGCAGCGGTTCCGGGTTGAATAGCGGCAGCGGTTTCCTTCATCCATTTGTCGTCGATGCCGACATCGGTCAGATATCCGCCAAGGGTGCCGGATGCCGCACCGAGGGCAGCGCCCACCAGCGGCATCAGAAAGATCAGGCCGATAAGCGCTCCCCAAAAAGTACCCGAAACCGCACCCGCAGCCGTGGTGTTGATTAGCTGGTTAAGTTTGATGTGACCTTGAGCATCCTTCACCGCGACCACCGCGTCGCCAAGCTCAATCAGGTACTCTTTCTGCATCGCCAGCAGTTTCTGGCGAACTTCTTCCGCCTTTGCTTCCGTGGGAAACGCAATCACGACCAGGTCACTCATGGTAGTTCTCCTTTTGGAAGCCCGAATTGCAGACCAAATGACGGTCGCTGGTCTTGATCTACGTCAATCTATCACGCGAGAGCGCATGACGCTGAGGTCCGACCGCGACGCAAACAGCACCTGTAGAGTTCCTCCTATTGCGGCCACCAAGCTCAAGCGCCGTGAGTACGTCGCCCGCGTTTGTCTTAGTTCCGCTCAGCCACTGCGCGACTGAATGTAGCCGACTGCTCCCGGCACTGTGCGATCGATCAGTCCGCTTATCCCAGTCGCTCCCAAGGTTCGCATATTGTTACCGATTCACCAGCCAGAAGATTACGCTCAGCACCACGCTGATGATGAGCGAGGTCATCAGCGGAAAGTAGAAGGAAAAGCCCGGCCGCTCGATAGCGATGTCGCCGGGAAGCCGACCGAGCCCAAGCCTGCCGATGAAGGGCCAGACGACGCCGGCGGCGAGGAGGACCAGCCCGAAGATGATGAGTGTGCGGGACATCCTAACCTCCATCAACCTAGCGTTCGACCGCGGCGAGCCGACACTTTTCTACCCGGATCCCGGCCTCCGCTCTTTAGCTAGGGATGGTCCCCGCGACGCTGCAAGGCTTGCTCATGAATTTCGCGGCGCTTCGGGTCATTCGCGTCATGTTCGGTCGCTCAGGGGCCACAAGGCGAAGTGGCGCGGCTTTTCAAAAACGGCGTTATGCAGAGCATCTCTAGGGCGCGATGATCACCTTGAGCGCGCCAGTTTCGGCAGCTCGCGAAAAGATGTCGTAGGCCTCCATGATCTGATCGAGCCTGAAGTGGTGGGTAATCAGCCGCTTCGGCTCAATGCGCTTCGAGGCGACGGTCTTCAGCAGCATCGGCGTCGATACGGTGTCGACCAGGCGCGTCGTGATCGAGATGTTCCGCGACCAGAGCAGTTCGAGGTGAAGGTCGACTTTGACGCCGTGAACGCCGGCGTTCGCGACGATGCCGCCAGGAGAGATGATGTCCGTGCAGAGTTCGAAGGTCGCGGGCACCCCAACGGCTTCGATGGCGGTGTCGACCCCGGCTCCGCCGGTCAGCACCATCACTTGCTCGGCCGCCTTGCCATCGCCGCTATTGACAGTCTGCGTCGCGCCGAACTGGCGAGCGATGGCGAGACGCTTGTCGTCGAGATCGATCATGATGATCTCGGCCGGCGAGTAGAACTGCGCGGTCAGCAGTGCCGCCAGCCCGACGGGTCCAGCGCCGACGATGGCGACGCTCGAGCCTGGAGCGACCTTGCCGTTCAGCACGCCGCACTCGAACCCGGTCGGCAGGATATCACTGAGCATGACCAGCGCCTCCTCGTCCACGCCATCAGGCAGATGGTAGAGGCTGGTGTCGGCATGGGGCGTCCGGACGTATTCGGCCTGCGTGCCGTCGATCTTGTTGCCGAGGATCCAGCCGCCGGTCCGGCATTGCGAATACATGCCGCGGCGGCAGAAATCGCACTTTCCGCAGGACGAGATGCAGGAGATCAGCACCCGATCTCCCGGCTTGAACGCCGTGACGCCGGCGCCGACCTCATCGACCACGCCAATGCCCTCATGGCCGAGGATGCGGCCCGGCGCGCAGGTCGCGACGTCGCCCTTAAGAATATGCAAGTCCGTCCCGCAGATCGTGGTCTTTGCGATCCGAACGATCGCATCACTGGGCTGCTGGATAGTGGGCTTGGGCCTGTCTTCGATCGATTTTCCGCCCACTCCTGTATAGACGAGTGCCTTCATCGCCGATCCTCCGATTTTCAGTTTGCGGTCTTACTTCTCGTTCTTGAGCAGGGTGTCGCTCGCCTCGATGATCTTGAGCTCCGGATGTGCCTTGCGGTAGACGATCAGTTGGTGCTCGCCCTACTTCGCGCGGGTGATGTGGGCGAAGTGCTTATTTGCGAGACCGTTGTACCAACCGCTGTACCAGGCGGCCAACAGGTCGGCGTCTTCCTGGTAGATGCCGGCGAGCTGCGCGCAGGTCAGCGATTGAATGTCGACGTAGCCATTCGCGTCCGTTTACGCCGATAACGACGTTTGAGCCTGAGCCGCTGATGCGGCGAACGCTACTGCCACAACACAAGGAAGATAGCCGAAAACCCATTCGAACGACAAGGCATGCCCTCAGCGTCGGCAATCGCCGCGACCTGGTCGGAGACCGGACCTACGTCGACGGCCCGATCGTCGTGATCGAGATGATGTCGCCGGGATCGAAGCCTCGCGACGACGGTCTCAAGCACACGTTCTATTGGTACAGGCCAACAGTCCAGCACATCATCCGAAGGCCATGCCAGTCATCCTGACAACGGCCGAAGAATACGACACTTCGATGCTCGGCCCTGGGACGGTGCTCGACGGCATTGGTGACACCTGCCCGAACTGCCCCGACGATACCTAGTCTGGAATGAGCGCGACACTGCGCGAGGAGGTCTAGGGACAATGTTGAGCGTGGCCCTTGACAAGAGAGGACTACGAGAACAAAGCTCGAACATGATTTGGTCTTTTCAACCGAGGCGGTCGGGCGTCACGTCGTTCGTGCGAGATTCGGCGGCGGGGGCGCCCGCCTTCCCTGATCTGCCGCACATCCGACTTGAGTGGCAGCCATCCGCAGTCGCTCGCCGGGGCGACCGCAGATGAAACTACCGGTGTTGCCCGTCTATTACTATCTCGACCACTTCGTCGAGATGCTCAACTTCGTGCAAAAGACTTACGGCTCGATCCTCACCGTAGAGCACCACGCCTTCATTGGTCGCTTCGAACGCCTTTCGAAAGACGCCCGATGCCTCCTAATCCGGATGGTGAACAGACGTGGCGCGATCTTCAATCGATCGCTGTTTAACTACCCGGAGATCACGGACGTCGAATGCGCGGCGTCCGAACTGATGGCGGTCGGTCACGCCAGGATACTCGGCGAGACTGACTATGCGGCGTTCGTCGCCTGCCTTCCTAAGGATGTCCTCGTCACCGGAGCGCAAGCGGCCGGGCGAGGAGACGTCCGCAAATCGTGGTCGAAACCAAAGTTCGTCGACTATTATCTCGAAAAGATCCCCTTCTCTGTCGCCGCGCAGCACTGCGGCGCCCATAAGTTCATCGCGCTCGACCACACACGACCGATCGAGTTCCTGCTCTATCTCTATTTCGGCAAGACCGAGGTTGATCTGAAGAACTTCGCGCTACGTGATCTTGGCATTCTGCGCACCAATCAGGAGACTTCGTTCAACGCACGATTTACCGACGGCGAAGAGGCAATGGCCTCGTTCCACTATAGCCAGATCCTCGATCGGCTCGAGGTCAAATCGGAGACCGTCTATCGGCAAGCGGCCGTCGATATCCTTGCGGGCCCCGTCTGCGGGACCGAATACGCTACCGATCTTCGCAGCCGGGCTGCACATCAAGCAGGCCTGTTCTTCGAGAAGAATGAGGAGGGGGATCTCGCCCAACAGCTTTATCGTGCGGGCTCCTCGCCAGACTGCAATGAGCGCCTGGCTCGGCTGCTCTACAGCGCGGGCGACCCAATCGGGGCCGAAGAACTGCTGCAGCGGATGATCGATGATCCCGCCAGCGATGGCGAGCATCTTTTCGCCACGGATTTCTACGCTCGCAAGTTCGGAGGGCAGCGCGCGGGGCTTTACACCGAACTCCTGCGGTCCGGTCGTGTCATTAAGGTCGACGACACCCATCGGGGGGATCCGGAAACGGGTGTCGCCGGCGTTCTACGGCGCGAGGGCGCCGAGGTCTATTTCGCGGAGAACGTGCTGTGGCACACTCTGTTCGGTCTGCTGTTCTGGGATGAACTCTTCGAAAGCGCGCAGTTGCCCAGCGGCTTCGATTGGGTACCGCACTGCCTGAAGGACCGGAGTTTCTATCGGCTGTTCGCCTCGACGATCGACGAGAAGCTGGAAGCCATCGGATCCGGAAAGGCTTTTCCGATGATTCTGCGCAATGTCGCAGCAAGATGGGGACGACCTAACGGGATCTTTGCCTGGGACCATGTGCAGGTCGAGGCGCTAAATTCGCTGCTTGAGGGAGCCAATCCCACCGGCATTGCCAGGATCATCCGTGCGATGTGCGACGATTTCCGCAGCATGCGAGATGGCTTCCCCGACCTGATGATTGTCCGCGATGGCAAAGTCTCGTTCATGGAGATCAAGGCCGAAGGCGACGTCATCCGGCGCAATCAGCTTACCCGCCTCCGTCAACTCGGTGCCGCCGGCATCGTCGCCGAAATCGGCCGCGTCGATTATCGCTTCGACCCCGAACAAGACTACGTCGTGGTCGACATCGAGACCACCGGCGCCTGGTCGAATGGCGATCGCATCACCGAGATCGGCGCTGTGAAGGTCCGCAATCATCAGGTCGTCGACGAATGGCACAGCTTGATCAATCCGCAGCGTCCGATCCCAGCGAAGATCGTTCAATTGACCGGCATCACGAACGAGATAGTGCGCGACGCGCCCCTGTTCGCCGAAGTGGCCGACAGTTTCTTTGAATTCATGGGCGATGGCATTTTCGTCGCCCATAACGTGAATTTCGACTACGGCTTCATCGCCTACGAGTTCGAGCGGCTGGAACGGCGTTTCCGATTTCCGAAGCTTTGCACGTGCGCCGGGATGCGGCGGCGTTATCCGGGGCATAAATCCTACGGACTCGGCAAGCTCTGCGAGATCTACGGGATTGAGCTCGATAATCATCATCGGGCTCTGTGCGACGCGCGAGCCTCCGTTCACCTGCTAAACCTGATAAACCGGAAGCGCGACGAGGAAATAGTCCAAAACGCAGAGGCCGCCTAGCGGCGCAGGTTCCAGTTCCCTGCTTTGACGGACCGAGGCCGCCGCAGCCATGCAGACTTGCGACATAGTCTCCTTTAGCATCGCCGCATGGACCCATCGGATCAAGAGCACACCGGCGCTGCAACGCCCCACCGCAAGATCATCCACATTGATATGGATGGTGCGCCGTGAAGGCGCGAGAGAGGTGAAACATGATTTAAGTAGCACCTCTTACGCTCGCTGATTTCCTACCGACGGCTGAAATGTCGTCTCGACTGCTAGAGCGACAGTCGAAAG
>NZ_LGHL01000448.1 GCF_001908205.1 Bradyrhizobium sp. NAS80.1 | reverse complement strand
GCGGCTGATGGTACACCGAATACGAAGCTGAGCGCTGGCGGGCGCGCTGCCAGTACCGCCTCGACTTGCTCGCCGTAATCTTGACCGAAGTGGGTTGGCACTGATGGTCGACCCACGCCGAGGGCGTCATAGAAAGGTTGCAGCCGCGCGAGAGCGCCGTCGAGCTCCTCCGCGCTGGCTGTCGGTTCCGGCCCGTCGTTGACCCATAAATTGATAGAGAAAGGCTTGTCGGTCTGCGCTCGGATGTCCTCGACGACTGCGCCAATCTGCGCCGGAGGCAAGGCGTTGGCCCCATAAGAGCCGAGACCGCCGGCATTCGAGACCTTTGCCGCTAGCCTCGTTGAAGAAAGGCCGCCGCCGAATGGTCCTTGGACAATTGGAAAAGTGATGTGAATTTTTTTTAGTGAAAGTTGTTTGAGTCCACATGCCGCGCTCACCGCAATACTTGGCGGCAAGGTAGTGTTCCAACCTGCGCGGCGCAACCTCTTTGTATCAGCGGCAAACCAGGCGCAGACAGCTGAGATTCTTGGGCGATGTCCAGCCCAGCGACGAGGGGCGCGTCCAACCGCACTAGCCAGATCGGGCAGCAGATCGTCGAGCGACAGCTCAACATCGCGCCGGCGCTCACGATTTGGCCGGGTTCGCACTGCTCCTTTGCTCCCGATCAAAGCACGCCTACCGACTACGCGATGAGCGATTCCTTCCAGGCCGCACTCGATCGCTTCCGTCAGATATCTGGTCCGCGACCGGTCCTGATGTGCGCCGAAAGGCGATGGACCGACTGTCACAGGAAAATCTTAGCAGACTACCTGATTGCCGCCGGCCACCAAGTCGAGCATCTGATCGGCGCGGCGACACACAAGGACGGGCGGCTCACTTCGTTTGCAAAATGCAATGAAGATGGGGCGATCTGTTATCCCGCCTCTACCGGGCAGCTTCGGCTAGATCTTTGACTTGTCTCCCGGGTAGATCTCGCCCGCTGGTGCCGCGCCCGGAATGGCTCGGATTATTGCCCCGAGTACAATGTATCGATTGCATGGGCCGCATCGGCGATCGATGATGATATCGATGCCGCGCGGGCGGCGTGTTTGTGCGGCGACATGGTCGTGACTTATGACTGGCTTACTCTCGGCGTGGCGGCGAGCGGCGTATTCGCAATTGGCTTCATGAAAGGCGCGTTCGGCGGCGGCTTCGCAATCATAGGCATTCCGCTTCTGGCACTCGTGATGGATCCGATTGTGGCAGGCAGCTTGCTCGCGCCACTTTTCATTGCCATGGACCTGTTCGCGCTGCGCTACTGGAAGCCGACGACGTGGTCAAAACCCGACCTCCTCGCATTGCTTCCGGGCCTAGTCGTCGGCATCGGGCTCGGCGCCTACGTTTTGAAAGGCTT
>NZ_LGHL01000447.1 GCF_001908205.1 Bradyrhizobium sp. NAS80.1 | reverse complement strand
CCGAGCCCGATGCCGACGACTAGGCCCGGAAGCAATGCGAGGAGGTCGGGTTTTGACCACGTCGTCGGCTTCCAGTAGCGCAGCGCGAACAGGTCCATGGCAATGAAAAGTGGCGCAAGCAAGCTGCCTGCCACAATCGGATCCATCACGAGTGCCAGAAGCGGAATGCCTATGATTGCGAAACCGCCGCCGAACGCGCCTTTCATGAAGCCAATTGCGAATACGCCGCTCGCCGCCACGCCGAGAGTAAGCCAGTCAAAAGTCACGACCATGTCGCCGCACAAGCACGCCGCCCGCGCGGCATCGACATCATCATCGATCGTCGATGCGGCCCATGCAATCGATACATTGTACTCGGGGCAATAATCCGAGCCTTTCCGGGCGCGGCACCAGCGGGCGAGATGTAGCCGGGAGACAAGTCAAAGATCTAGCCGAAGCTGCCCGGTAGAGGCGGAATAACAGATCGCCCCATCTTCATTGCATTTTGCAAACGAAGTGAGCCGTCCGTCCTTGCGTGTCGCCGCGCCGATCAGATGCTCGACTTGGTGGCCGGCGGCAATCAGGTAGTCTGCAAAGATTTTCCTGTGACAGTCGGTTCATCGCCTTTCGGTGCACATCAGGACCGGTCGCGGACCAGATATCTGACGGAAGCGATCGAGTGCGGCTGGAAGGATTCGCTCATCGCGTAGTCGGTAGGCGTGCTTTGATCGGGAGCAAAGGAGCAGTGCGAACCCGGCCGAATCGTGAGCGCCGGCGCGATGTTGAGCTGTCACTCGACGATCTGCTGCCCGATCTGGCTAGTGCGGTTGGACGCGCCCCTCGTCCCTGGGCTGGACATCGCCCAAGAATCTCAGCTGTCTGCGCCTGGTTTGCCGCTGATACAAAGAGGTTGCGCCGCGCAGGTTGGAACAACACCTTGCCGCCAAGTATTGCGGTGGGCGCGGCATGTGGACTCAAACAACTTTCACTGAAAAATTTCACATCACTTTTCCAATTGTCCA
>NZ_LGHL01000050.1 GCF_001908205.1 Bradyrhizobium sp. NAS80.1 | reverse complement strand
GGTGCCATTGCGCCGAGCAGCAGGAGTGCTCTCGTCATGGACAGCATGACGGCCTCCCAGTTCACGGGATCATCGAACCAGCATACGCTTTTCCGGCGCGTCTTGGAATGGCCGGCGGCCTTGAGCTGCTGTTGGCCGGATCAATGCGCATATTCGGGATTGCGTCGCCCTTGGGCCGAAGTCGCGGGCTCGGCTATCAGCTCAGCCCTCGATACCAGACGTCAAACCGTAGGCGATGAACTTGGCTGTTCCATTCGCGTCGATTTAGCCGCGCCCCGACCATTTCCGGGCAGCCCCTGAGAGCCGGCGCACGGACATGGGTCGGTTCGTCGCGTTCGGGTCAATCACGTCCGGCCTATCCGCAACAGCCGACACTAGTTCAAGGGCAGGGTACGCCACGTATGGGGCCAGGAAAAGACATCGCACGCGTGGTTTGGCTATGCGTGTGTCGCACGGTCAAAGTGCTCCGCGACGTGCTAACGAGCGCAGACCGTGACAAACGCAAGCTCTTGAAGATCGCAGCAAGGGGCTGGTCGGCACGCTGCTGCGCTACCCCTACGAGGTACGCAGCGAGCAGGGGTATTTCGACGAAATCCAGGATGTCAAAGTCACCAAGGACATGCTCGACCTCGCAAGGCACATCGTCAACCAGAAGACGGGTACGTACGACCCCGAGAAATTCGAGGATCACCTTGAGACCGCGCTGGTCGACCTGATCAACCAGAAGCGCGCGGGCAAGCCCATCCGCCCGAAGGAGCGGCCGAAGGGCGAGAACGTGGTCGATCTGATGGAGGCGCTGCGGCAGAGCGTGGGTCGGGAGGCCGCGCCGGCAAAAGCGGCAAAGCCCGCCAAGAAGCCGCGCAAGGTGGCCGCCGGTCAGAAGGAGATGTTGATGCCGATCGCCGGAAAGAAGCCGACGAAGGAAGCGGCAGCGAAGAAGCCGGCGGCCAGGTCGCAGCGGAAGTCGGCCTAGAAGCTAGACATGGTATTTCGCGTTTTGGTCATTGGCGGCACCGGGTCCTGACTCGGCTGCTTGGATGCTCGCAATCGGCATATTGCTCGCCCACCGCTTTTAGCGCATCCCTACAGATGGTCCTCGGACTGAGGGGATGCGGGATGGACCGGTCACTGGTCATAGTGCTGCTGATCACTGGCGGGTGGTACCTGTGGCAGCGGTCGAAGAATGTTGAGAAGGCGAAGGTCGCCAACGAGCGATTAGAGAAAGACAACCGCCTGTATGAGCACATCAAGGCCGGGATGAGGGAAGGCTCGCACAGTGGCTGCTTGTTCAGCACATTTCCCATCGGGCCTGAAAAGGATCCCGTAGCCGCGGCCTTCACGATTCGGTACTCCGGAAGGGACTCGTGGTCGGGCTAACCATTGAGCTCTTGTTCAACCCAGACCTTTAGCTTCTCGTTTGTAAGCTGATGTGCGCGTGGGCATGCTGGGCTGGATCTGCAAGGCGTGCGCTGTAGAGGGCGTGCGCATTGGCTGGGGCACCGGCCAGCGGTATCGGCGCGATGGTGCGGGGTGGATGTTGGTGGCCGGTGGGTCGAGGGAGCTGCAATGAGGGATCCGCGCGAAGTCGAAGGCAGCGCCGAGCGCGCCACCTGCCGTTGCCGGGCGCATCGTGGTACGAGCTCGCGGCGTGGTGCGCGTCGATCGCTGGTTCCGCGGCCGACCCGCGGTCCATCGACGAACTCGCGGAGATCGCGCGCCAGGTGGAGGCCGACATGCGCGCGGCTACCGTCGAAGACCTGAAGGCGTCGGCCTATTTTTGGTGGCGTTGGCTGCGGTGGCACCCCGAGGGGGGATGCTGAGGACGCGCTGCTGATCCGGGCAGGCCTGGATGCGTTGCGGCGCCTTGGCAACCTTGGGCCGGAGTGAGGTAGGCACAACCGTGGCGCGGCTTGCCATAGCGGCGGCCGGCGTTATTTCAACGAAGCACGAACGCGTGTTCAAGGAGGTGGGGCGGATGGATGCGAACGAGGCGATGAAGATGTTGAAGCGAGCGATCGGGAAGCTCGAGGCCTTGCAGGATGACATCGCAGACGCGGTGTTCGAGATCGACAGCGGCAAGGGCGGACTCTTCGCGCTCCACCAGGGAATGAGCGAGCAGGACTACCGTGCCGTGACGAGGGCCGAGGATCTGGTTGAAGACGCGCACGGCACCCTTAAGGCGGCCATCGCCGAGTTGACCGCGTCTGCTGCGACGCTGGAGCGCGTGAAGAACTACGCAGATTCGCAACGGGTGTAAGTGCTCCATCTGCCATGGCCGCCTCCGGCCGGCTACTTTGTGCCTGGTTGTCCGCACAACGCGGCGCTGGTGGAGGCGATTGTGGGGCGTCCTGGGCGTTGATGCGGTGGCGCTAAGAACCTCGCCCGCCGTGAGCTACTCCGGTGACGAGGTTGCGTGCGAGCCCTGACTGACGCCATGCATCGTACTCGCTCTTCTTCCATGACATCGGCGCCGCGACCACCAGAAGGCCAGGAGAAATCCCAAGAGCAGGAATAGTAGCAAGATCAAGAAGAGGATCCACGGCACCCACGGGTGATCAATTCCGGACCAACCGGACAGCGGATCCACTCGCGGATCGGGTTCGTAAGCACCGATCGCGCACCTTCCGCGCTTGCCTCGAACCGCGGTTGCCAAATCGAGGCCACCGACAAGTGGCTCCGACATGCACAGTGACCTGTCACCGGCATGGGTGACGGCGCTGTCTGTCGTCGGCTTGTAGTTGCTCTGCAGTTGTGGATCGCGCACCGGGGCGCCAAGGCAATCGCTCATGGGGAATTGCCAGCTCGCCGTGGCCGCCGCCTGCTTGCCAGCCGGAACGCTGCAGCCGAACGATGCATTCCTCAACACCAGCACATTGACCATGCGCGCGCGTTGCCCGGTGGGCGCAAGCTTGACGCCGCCGGCTGCGTTGTCGGCGATGGTCGAGCTGGCGAGATCGATTTCAGCGCCTTCGATCGCGGCACCGGTGGGGCTGGTCGGCGAGAAGCCATTTCGGGCCACCAGCGCGTCGCCAAGCGCGACTCCTGCGCTCCCACCCGAAATGGCAGCCCCGGCCGTGCGCGCCTTGTTCTCGATGAAGATGCCCTTGGAGAGTGCCAACGACTGGGCCGCCCCTGTCGTCATAGCGGTCAGCTCAGAGAACGCCAGCATGAACTCGCTTGGCAGCGCGACGGCCGACCAGTGGGCCAGCGCGCCGCCCGCGTCCGCTTCGTTCTTCGCGAAGAGGGCAGCGTTACCGGTGAGCAGCCCCGACCACGCGATGGCCCCGCCGCCGAACTGGGCGACGTTGTCGTGAAACCGCGCTTGCACCAGCGTCAGCCCCGGCGACAGGCGCGCGGCGCCCGCCGTGCTCCAGATGTTGCGGCTCACAGGTTGGCCCCATGAGAAGACCGCGCCTCCGACGCGCGCCCGGTTCGACTGCAGCAGCGAGCGGACGAGGAGGACCTCGCTTCCGATGGCAAGGATCGCACCACCGAACCCGGGCGCGCCGTTCTCCGTGAGCTCGCTGTCGTGGAAGGAGACCTTTGAATTCACCGCGGTGAGCGCGCCCGCGCAGCAGACCCAGCTGCCGGCCGTGCCTACGGGCGGTGCTTGTCCATTGCTGCTGAACTTGCTGCCGCGGACCGTCACAACCGCGTCGAACGCCAGGATGGACGCCGCGTTGCCGGTGAAGGTGCTGGCGTCGATGCTGATCTGGCGGCTCAGCGCCTCACGACCCGCGGCCTCGGATCCGCCGGCGATCGGGTGGTCGAAGTTCTTGTTGAAGCTGGCCTTGGTCAGTTGCACGCGCTCTGCGTCGATAATGGCGCCGATGACTCCTGCGGCCGAACCATTGGATTCGAAGGTGCTGTCTTGCGCCGAGAACGTCGCGGCCACATAGGCGCTCGCCGTGTTGCTGGTCGTGACTCCCCGGAGAACAACTTCGGCCGCGCTGCCACGCACGATGCCTGCGGCACCTGGCGCATCGTTCTTGAGCTGCAGGCTGTCGAGCTCCAGATGGGCGCTGGCCTGGAAAATCGGTCCGGCCGCGGCACCCTCAAGCGTGATGCGACTCGCTCCGTCGATCTGCGTGGGCGTGTTGACGGGGAGCGGCGAGGTGATCTTGATCACGACGGGCGTGGCACCGCAGTTGAACGTGACGCGCCCGCCAGCCGCGATGGCGCTTCTCAAATTTATGCCGCCGCTGGCGTTATCCGCACTACACGCCGTCACCGTCGTTTCGGCCACCGCTGGCGCGGCCAAGCCGACCACCGAGCCGAGGAGCGCGATGCAGGGCAGGCTACGGATTCGCAAGCGTCAGCCCTCCCTCGCCAGTGCGCTTGGGGTTCATGTCGTCGCTGTAATCGATGCTGATCGCCTGACCGGGCCGACGCGGATTCTTGATCTTGAATTTGGCGTCGTCTCCCTCGACGACCGTGCCGCACGCGCGGCAGTCTTGATCGAAGTCTTCGCTCGACGGCTTGAACTTGTACGTCCGCTTGCGGGCCACGGAGTAGTAGGTCAGGGTGTCCTTGCCGTTGCTCTTGGTCCAATCCGAGACGTTGGTCTTGTTCCCCGCGATCGCCTGATCCTGGTAGAGCTGCACGGACCCCGAGTAGTCTTTGGCCTCCACCACCTCCAGGAATCCCCAATTCGCGTAGTCGCACCCACTGCAGGTGCCCTCGTACACGACCACGAAAAAGTCATCTCCCCCGCTTGGCCGGCTGTACTCCGGGCAGTCCGCCGAGGAGATGAATTTCAGCCCCGCTGGTGCATCGGGATTGCTCACTGCCGGCTTCAAGCAGCCCTTGATCGGGTCGGGGATCTCCAGGCGCAACCCGCATGCGAAGTTGCCGCTGACGCAGCGGTTGCGCGAGAAGGACTTCAACGGCTTGCCGTCGTCATCGCCCCAGTCTTCGATGTCGCCCTCGAATCGCAGGAACGATGTGTAGGTGTCGCGGCGATCGGAAGTCCCGTCGACCATGAGCGTCGTCGGAACGCCGGCCCCCTTATCGTTCGTTGGTGAGAAGGCGTAGATGTTGAAGTCGGCGCCGAACACGCCGAAGGGCAGCCAATTGACCCGCAAGCCTTGCGCCGCGTGCGTGGAGTCGCCACCGGCGGTCAGCAGCCACCGCGGACCGCTGGAATACGCCTCGTAGCCGCCGTGGGTGTAGGCCTGCTCGATCGGTGACGACTTGTCCACCGCCAAGTCGAGGATCATCTCGTGCGGCACGTATCGTGAGGTCGCGTACCAGATCATCTCCCCGATACTCGATGCACTGGCCTTGTGGTCTTTCCCGTTCATTGTGGAGGCCGTCCATGCCTGGAGCGCCGCGATGAGGTGGTCCGCGTTGGCACCCATGTCGTGGAAATATCGCGGCTCGTCGTGGAACTGCATGTTGGCTTCGACCAGACGGCGGAACGGGATCAGCCGGCGGCCCTGGTTGGAGCCGAGCGAGATCTTCGCCGCCGACAGGTCGTAGACCGAGGCGGCTGCGGTCCAGATCGCCTGATCCTTTGGGTCGCAGGAGGTGTCACCGCCGCGCGGCGGCCAAGCGGCGTTGTCCCAGCCCCAGCTCACCTCGCACACGAAGTCGAGGAGGTTCAAGATGGCTTGGTGCGACAGCCGGCTGTAGGGCCGGGCGTTGTACTCGACGAAGTCTTCTTTCACGACGCGGCGCATGCGCTTCAAGAGCCAACTGCGCACGTCCTCGTTCTCGTCCGCAACCTTGTCGAAGCCCTTGTGGTCCCCGCCTTGTCGCAGTTCAGCCATCATCAGCTTGTTCTTGATGTACTTCGACGAATTCTGCATGAACAGGTGGTTCTCGGTCTCCTCGATGCCACCGGTCCATACGGTGGCGAAGCCGACGGCAAGAACGAAGGCACCGACCGCGGCGGCTTCCGCCGCAATGGCCGCCGCGCCACCGACACCGGCAAGGGCACCAATGAGCAGTCCGGCGACGAACGCGGCCGCGGCGATGATCAAGAGGATTCGCAGGAAGTGCCATAGCTTCTCCCAGAACGACTCCGTGCCATCGTTCTTGCCGGACACCGTCTGCTGCGTGTCGTTGTTGTAGACGTCGTTGTCGTTGACGTAATCATCGGCCGAACCAAAGCTGTTGGCGGGATTGCCGCAACTCCAGAAGACGTCGTACAGCTCGCGCGCCGGTCCGCCGCGCAGCGTGAGAAGCCATCGGTTGAGCTTGTCCAGAGCCGCATCGGCATCGTCGCCAACGACGTCCGGGCGCGCAGACTTGGCTCCATAGATCAGGTGCGCAAGCCGCGAGTACTCGATGACGGCCATATCCCAGTCGCCTTCCGTGCCCGAGAGCGGCTTGGACGGCCAGTCGCTGACGCACGGTAGCTTGTCGGCGCTGGTGCCAGGATTGCGGGGCACGCGCTGCCCGTTGACGATCTTCCAGGCGCCAAGTTGCTTGTCCGTGGCCACCACCCTGACTTGGCGCATCAGGCAGCCGGGCGACAAGGCGATTGCCAGAGCGCCGGAGGCATCGACGGTCGCGACCCGCGTGCAGGCGCTGCCGAACAGCGCTACATAGAAGTCGTTCAGCGCGCCCACGAGGGCGAGAGTCTTTGCGGCTCCCGCCGCGGCCGCGTCCACGGGGACCCATTGATCGGCGCCGTTGAACGTGATGCGGTTGTCGTCGAAGCGAGGGAATGTCGCGCTGGCGATCACCGACTTCCATGCCTGGTAGTCGGGATCTTTCTCGACCGTGCTGCATGTCGGGACGACGCGCTGAACCAGACCAGCCGGCATGTATCGACCGGACGCGTACGCTGCCTTCGCCATCATGTGGCTCGTCGGCCAGTCGTCGGCGGTGGTCTGCGATTTCTGGTACCGCCCCAGGAAGGTTTCTTCGTCATCGCAGGCAAACGCGTGGACGATGCGGTTGTTTCTCTCCTGCTGGCTGGCGACTGCGTTCGGGCCCGAAGTTGGCACGGCGCCCAAGTCGAGCTCGTCGACTTTGGCATGTACCGAGGTGGCTATCACGGCCAGCGCCACGGCCACAGCGACGTTGCGCAGTAGGAAAGCCGCGGTGCCGCGCATGGCGTACTCTTACTGCTTGCGTAAAGGAGCTGCAGCGTTGTCCTGCAGTGTCTCGGTGCGGATGGCCGGCACAACGCAGACGGTGTCACCGGCGAAGGCCTCGCGCCAGACGTACCCTTGCGCGCAGGTCTTCGGGCCATAAGACCCAGGCGCCCACAGCAACGGGGCTCGGGCGTTTTCAGCGACGGTCCGATGTCGCGTGGGAATCGGCACGCACACTTCGTCCATCTCGGAGGCGAGACGAAGAACGAAGGGAGGCTTACAGACGGTCACGGCGGCGGCCTCGCCGTACGGAACGGCGGCACTCGCGAGCGCCACGTATAGGAAAGCTGCGCACGGCTTGAACACCATCTGCCCCCCCCGAGAGTGCGGAAGCGTGGCGGCACTATGACCGGTTGGCGCGGTTGTGTCTACGCTGGCTCGATAGCGGCGCCTGCGAGCTGCTGACCGGGCAAGGCACCCGTGGAGATGACCGAGGCGATTTTCGCTTCCGTGTGCGTTAGGCCAAACACCTCGCGCAGCAGGACAGGATCAGGGCGAGCTTTCGATACCAGGTTGGAAAGGAGTAGCAATGCCCGGGCGCCCAGGAATGGGCTGCGCGCGGGACCCGGAATGGGCAAGGCGCGGATCAACATTGGAGGAAGGCGCCGAAAGGGACTATTCCAACGTCCTCCTGCCGCCACGGCAAGAGGCATATCAGTCCGGAGAAGGCCGCCTTGCCGATGGATTGACGAACTGGCCGGCGGGCGATCTGAGGTCGAATGCGGCACCGTCCTCGAGCAACAGCGTCTTCGACCATCCAGGCATGACCCAAATGGGTCAACCAATTGCGGTCCGACAGGGCTAGTGATCGGCAACTCGTTGAATCCTAGCGTGCTTTGGCTCGAGCGAGAGCCGAGTTCAGAAACTTACTCTCCTGGTCTCCAATTTTGTACAGTGCACAATGGCGACACTCACAATATCACGTGGCATCTCCCTGTTAGGGGTAGTTTTCGCTCAACTGTCGCAAACAGCAAGCGCTGAAACACTATGGGACCACAACGGCTCCGAAATGCGTTTGGAGGCCAATGGGCAGGCTCGCAAGTTCTTCTATGTAACACCGCGCTCAGGTATCCCGGTGGCTTCCGGCACGCTCGCCTTCGAGGGACAACGCACCGGAAGACTGTATAAGGGGCGCGCGTATGTCTTTTCAGACAAATGTGGACCAGCCAGTTACGCGGTTGAAGGCGAGGTAGCAGACGACGACCGTTCAGTCGCTTTAAGAGGACATCGTTCCCTTGTAAGCTTGCCGTCAGGATAGGAGATCGCGATCTCGAATAGATCGTTCGAGCTTCGGCTCATTCGCACCAAAGACTCGCCTGCGTCTTATTTTGAACACGCCATCCGATTTCTAGTTTCTCCCGATCGGGGACAGTCATCGAGTCGTCGGGGTTGGCCGATCGAAGAGAGAAAAGGGTGGGTCAAATGAAGAAGGTGTTCGTAATCGCGGCTGCGTTGGTCGCCGTCACTTCGGCGGCTCATGCGCGCGGTCCAGGAGGAAGTTTTGGTGGAGGCGCCTCCAGCGTCTCGCCGGGCCGCTCGTTCCAGAGCAGCGGCCCCGTCACGGGCACGACCGGCGCATCCGGATACGCACCTGGTCATCAGATGCAGTCCAACGGACCGGCGACCGGATCGTCGGGGGCTTCTGGCTATGCACCGGGCAAGCTCAAACGCTGATCAAAGCGAAGGCCGCCTCAGTTGGCGGCCTCTTTCGTTTTGAGCGAGCCCGACAGCACTGCTGCGGCGAGTTTACTTTCATTTGGTAATCTGCGCGTGGTCTTATGAAGACGTTTCTGATGATCGTCGGCATGTGGCTGCTGATCAACGTGCTTTTCGTAGTTGTGATGACCCCGCCGCGAAAGGCGGGCAAATCCAACCTGGCTGGCCTCGCTTCTGCTCCGGCCAACCAGAACAGCGACCACTTCGCTGATGAAGATAAAGTATCGATCCGGCATACCATCATTGCGGTCGCATTAAGCGCCTTCTTTTCATTGACGCCGCCATTGATCGAAGCTGCCGAGTCGATCAGGCAAATGATTAAGAAGCGTCGAAAGGACGCGTAGTAGAGGCCAGCAGATCAGTGACCTCTCGGGGGATGAGAAAGGGTGGCCTGTCAAACTAAGGGACGGCCAGCCACCTTAAGGATGAACAGCCGATAAACGGCGGGTTCAGCATCGCTTAAAATCACCCAATCTAAAACGTGACCTCCATTCTAATGGAGGGGACAATGGTTTCGCTAAAGAAGGCTCTTGCAAGCAGCGTCGCCGCGCTTGCCGTCACCGCAACGCTGTTCGCCGGCTCTGCGCCGGCTCAAGCACACGACGGCCGCAACGCTGCCCTGATTGGCGGCCTGGTCGTCGGGGCGCTCGTCGGCAGCGCGTTGGCATCGGACGCGCAGGCATATGAGCCCGCGCCGGCCTATCGGGCCTACTACCCAGCGTATGGCCGCGGCTACTATTCGGCCCCGCGCCGCTATTACAGCGGGTACTACCAAGGGTATCACGCGCCACGCTATCGCCATTGCGATCACGACTACCGCAGCATCTCAAGCTGGGACGACGACGACGCGGACTAGCCAGTGTTACACCAGCGCGGTAGGCCCGCCGGTTAGCGGTCGGATCCCCCTCTGCTGATCCGGCGGGCCACTGTGTTAGGTTGTCAGTGCTCGGCGGCGACGCGCTCGGCATCGAGCTTGAGGATCGCCGCAATGATCCTATCATCGTCGTCAAACTCGGCTCGTCCAATGACGCGACGCTTGCCGGTAAGGCCGGCGGCGGTGAAGGCCGGAGTCGCCGCGATTCTTGGCTCTAGGTCGCTGGCTTCGGTTACAAGTACGCTGTAACGCGGTCCCGGATGGAGAGAACGGGCCTTCTCTGCGAGGTCCGAAAGGCGATCCGTTTCGGCCCAGATCTCATCGTGGCGCTTGATCATCGCGAGCAGTGCGGCATCAGGATTTGTTGTTTTCGACGTATGCGTCACTCCCTTCAAGGTGAGACCAAACAGGAACCTTGAGCGGTGGCGCGTGCGCCGCCTCTCTTGATGGATGGTCTCCTTTTGAGGAAGGCTCTGCGAAAGCCGAGATCGATGCTGCGCTCATCGGCGTGGGCTGTCAACTGCACCATACAAGTGCAGCACAGACCGGCGTGTTGATGGGGGAATTGCTCAAACTCATTGCGAGCGATAGTCAAACCATCTCATTTGGTGAACAACTTCCATGTGGCCATTCTCAACGATGACGCTCGCTGCGGCTTCTTTCTGGAACAGCGCAGCAAACCTTGGTTTGTTAGGGAGCGCCATCCTGTTATTTCTTGCTACATTCGTTCTTTGGCAGACCGCTGACCGAAAGGAAGAGCTCTGGGATGCAGACAAAGCCGACGCCAACCTGAAAATTGCCGAGCTCAATAAAGAGGCCGCCAATGCTAAGCTTGAGACCGAGCGCCTCAGACTTCGCTTCGCATGGCGAACGATGGACAAAGACCAGCGGTCGAGAATATCAAGCAAGCTGAAGAAGTACTCGGGGCAACGATTTGAGATCGTGACCTATACGAGCGACATCGAGGCTGCAAACTTCGGCGCAAAAATCCATGAAGCTTTACGAGATGCAGGATGGATCTATGTAAAAATAGCTTCATGGCAGACCGTTGGATAAATGGCGCATTCGTGGGGACGGCGCCCGGTCCTATCACCAACATCGCAGCGGCTGCTGTCCAGACGATGAATGATGAGGGAGTTGTGATCAACCAAGGCGCTCTTGACCTTCCTGTTGGTGCTGCTGGCGCTGAGTAGCGCAAGGCTTAGCGGCTTCATCTTTGCTGAGATTGGCGCGATCATGCCTGCATGCGGCCACGAAAGATTACCTTCGGCAACATGCGCGAGATGGGCGTGCGAGGCGTCTTGATCTATTGATTGCAGCGACTACCGCTGCGGCCACAGCGTGGCGCTCATCGCCGATCGCTGGCCGGACGAGATGCGGCTGTCCGACATAGAGCAGCGCTTCGTCTGCACCGCCTGCGGCAGGCATGGCGCCGAGGTCCGGCCGGACTTCAACTGGACTAGGATCCCTACGGGTTATTGATGAAGCTCTGTCCCCGCTGCGGCAACGTTCGCGGGGTCTACGAGGATCAGGGCGCCGAGCCCAAAAGAATGTGGTCCCGCCGATCCAGAGCAGTTCGAGGGCAGTTTCGATCGCCGAAGTCTCGATCGCCACGTCGCGTGTAGAGGACACCACGACGAAGGCGAGGTTCAGCACTAAGCCGATCCAGCCAAATGCAAAGAACAGCAGCTTGTCGCTTCATGATCCCTCGCTATTGGCTAACACGGTCATTGTCACATCACAGTCACGGTTGAGGTTGGTCACGCCCAGCGAGTACATTGCCGAGCTGCCGAACGCAGCAGAAGTGGTGCCGGCGTCCATCCTGACTCAACTGGGACGGGGTCCCCGCGGATCTCTGATGAAGGCCGTTGCTCGAATTTCGATGGCGACGCGAGGATGGACATGCGCCCCTCGGTGTTAATGTGAACAGGTAGACCGCCTTCGGAAAGGTCCTGGGCATGCTTACCGCTTCGGAATGCCGAGATCTCGCCAGCAGATACAAATCGCTTGCACAACGAGATGACGTTTCGCAAGAGCGCGCGATCATGCTGAGAAACATTGCCCGCACGTTTGCCAGTCTGGCAGGCCAGCTTGATCGGCTCGCCGCGCATATAAGGGAACATGAGGCCGCCTCACTTGGCGTTGCTCTGAAGGATCGGCCTCGATGAAATGCCGCCAGCTGCCCCTTCGCAGATCCGGACGCCGCCGCCCGCAAGATCGTCGAGCTCGCAAGCCTCACAGAACCGTGGTGAAGAGAAGGTAGGCTGGATCTGTAGTCAACGGAATTGATCATTTTGATCGGACCAGTAGTGCCTTTGGCGTTATTTTCCCCCTGCAAACAAGGAAGCCGTCCTTCTTCGCAGCCGGTTTCGACATCGCCGACGGCCGCAAAGTCGCCGCGGGCTCGGCGCCGCAACTCCACTCTCGCGAGCGTTGAGCCGGTTCTGGGGCGCGCCTTTGGGGATCAATCTTTACGGACGATTGTTCCGACGTGTTCGCCGCGCAGTGCTCGTTCCAGAAGCTCGGGCCGTAGCCCATTGATGATTTGAAAGCTTTTGACCTGGCGCGCGTTGGCGAGCAGGTCGAGCAAGACACGGTCAAAGGGAAGCGTCGGCAGGTTGCGCCGTCTGAGGTCCGAGACGGTGATTTCGCCAATAAATTTGGCATCTGGATTGAGCTTGGGATCGACCTCGTAGAGCCCGTTCACATCTTTGATCAGGGTATGTGTCGCGCAGCCGTAGCACTCCGCGAGCAAAAAAAGTGCCGGCATCGGTCCGATGTGGCGGAATGCGTCCGAGCCGAGGAGGCTGCTCCCAAATCGAGAATGGCGGATCGCCATTGCAGATCACGCCGGGGGCCGATTTGATGAAGAAGGGCAGCATGTGTCCAAGAATTTCAGGCGGGATGGCGACCACGCCAAACGGCGCCAGAAGCGTGCCGAGCATGTGCGCGTTGCCGAGCGCATCGATGATGCAGAGCTGAGCAAGCACGCCAGTCGGCAAACCGAGATCCATGCCGATCGAGGTTACATGTCGGCTGCGCACGCCGCCGCCGGTGCCGATCACCAGTTTGAAAGTTTCGAGGAGTCTGCCGAGGACTTCGACCAGCGGGTAAACGGCCTTCTTCCCATTGTCCAGAATCGAGCGTCCGCCAATCTTGATCACGTGGCAGAATGGCAGCATTGGCACCACGGGAGTGTCAGTCGACGTCATGACCTGCTTGTCGAGGAGACTCTCGCGCATGAGCATCGATTGGACGTGGCGGCGCCCGTCGATCGGGATCTCCCGCTCTTCGATGATCTGTTCGACCATGGTGTCTACCTCGCTTCAGGCGAAGATTAGAGTTCCAACCGGCTCGCCGTTGAGCGCTCGCGTCAGATTGCCCCGCTTCAGGCCGTTGATAACCTGGACGGAGCGACGGTTTTTGGCGTTCTTCATGAGTTGGAATACCGTTCGCTCCAGCACCACATCGACCAGGTCGAGTTCCATGAGTTCGTCGACGGTGATCTTGGGAATGAACTTGGCATTCGGATCCTTCTTCGGGTCGGCCGTATAAAGACCCTCTTCATCCTTGACGAAGATCATTGAGCGGCAACCCAAGGTTTCGCTGATGAGGTAACAGCCGGTATCTGTCCGGTGCGGCGGAATGCGGCCGATCTCCGGATTGGGCTGCCAATACGCGTAGGGGGGCATACCGACGCATACGCAGGCCTGGCGCTCGGCGAGGTAGAGCGGTAGTTGAGCGAATTGAGCTGGCTCGATCGACGGGATTCCATGCCTGGCGAGGAGATAGTGGATCATCTTCGCATTCTGGATGCTCACGAAGAATCCGAGCACGCTTAGCACTCCAGTGGGCATCCCGAGATCAAGCCCCACACTATAGGAGTGACGCGCCCGGGTGCCGGCTCCGGTGCCAATGATCATCTTGTGCTTGGGGAGATTTTCGACGATCTCATCGATCAGCGGGAAGACGGCCTCCCGACCCCGATCGATAAAGCTTTGTCCGCCGATCTTGATAACGTTGGCGTCCGGCAAGATCTGGATCACCGGCTGCCGGTCGAGCCGAGCCATTTCCTCCTCGTCCGTGACACTGCCGCTGACAAGCGCAGAGGTCAACCGATCCAGGGGTTGGTTGTCCATCTTGAGCCTCCTGTCGCCTCACTGCTCCGTTGCTTTGCTGGATACGGCGTCTGGCGGCGCCCGTTTCGGCGTGTCCCAGAGCTTCACAGTACCGTCCATGCCGGCGGTGGCCACGATCGTCCCATCGTGTGAAAACGTTGCAAAGTGAATGCGTCTGAGGTGCCCCTTCAGCGCGGCCGTCTGCACCCGGCTGGCAACATCCCAGAGGCGCACAGTGTCGTCGAGGCCGCCCGAGGCGAGCGTCTTCCCATCGGGAGAGAAGGCGCAGAACCGGACCCAGGCGGTGTGGCCTTTGAACGGCTCCAACTCTCTGCGGGTCTCAACCTCGAATAGCTGCACGTCGTTGCTGGCACCAGCAGACGCCAGCAGCTTGCCATCAGGGGAGAACGCCACGGAGTGGACCGGGCCTGTATGCACGTCGATGGTGGCGACCGCTTTGGTCGATGACACCTCCCAAAGCTTGATGGTGCCGTCAATGCTGCCCGAAGCGATCAACCGACTGTCGGGCGAGTAGGCCAATGCCTTCACTCCGCCGGTATGGCCAGTGAGGGTCGCAATCTCCCGATGTCCGCCGATATCCCACAGCTTTATCGTTTCATCATAACCACCGGAGACAGCGGTTTTGCCGTCAGGCGCGATAGCTACGGCGCGGATGATATTCGTGTGCCCGCTCAGCGTGGCAATCTCCTTTCCGGACGGCAGCTTCCATAGTTTGGCGGTCCGGTCATAGGAGCCCGTCATGAGGGTTTTGCCGTCCGGCGAGATTGCGAGCGTGACGATGGCGCCGCTCTGGCCGAGCAGCGTCCGCAGTTCGTTGCCCGACGCAACGTCCCACAGCTTGACTGTTCGGTCGTGGCTTGCCGAAGCGAGGATCTTGTCGTCAGGCGTGAAAGCCACCGCGGTGACGAAAGATTTGTGCCCTTTCAGGGTCGCCCGTTCCTCTCCCTTGGGCGTGGCCTCTTCTTTAGGAAGTTCGACACCGGATTTCAGCAATTGGTCGAGGTCCCAAATCTTGGCGAGATGATCCATTGTGGCCGTCGCCAGCGATTTGCCGTCAGGCGAGAAAGCCACGCCGCGAACGCGATCGCCGACCCCGCTCCATCGCACCACGACCTCCTCGCCGGTTGCGACGTTCCAGATCCTCAACGAGTTGTCGACGCTCCCGGCCGCGACCAGCTCGCCGTCCGGTGAAAACGCCACGCAAAGAACCTCGCTCGTCGTGCCCTCGAGCGTGGCGGTTTCCTTCCGCTGAGCGACATCCCAAAGCCGCACGGTCGTGTCCATGCTGCCGGTGACGAGCACCTTATCGTCGGGCGAAAACGCGATACCGCGGATCCCGTGCCCATGGCCTCTCAACGTTGCGAGCTCGTGCCCTGTGGCCACCTCCCATAGTTTGGCGGTGTAATCGTTGCTGCCGGAGGCAAGAATCTTGCTGTCATGGCTGAACGCTAGTGATCGCACCGCACCATCGTGTCGAAGCGTGGCGCGCTCCTGTCCGCTGCCTACGTCCCACAATTTGATGGTGTTGTCATGGCTCCCTGATGCAACGGTTTTTCCGTCGGGGGCGAAAGCCAGTGACCGGATCATGTTGGTGTGGCCCCGCAGCGTGGCCAACTCGCGTTCGGCAGCCCAATTCCAAAGCTTCACAGTGCCGTCATAACTGCCCGTCGCCAGAATGCTGCCGTCGGGTGAGAAGCGGACCGCTTCAACGGTTGCGTTGTGCCCCCGCAGCGTGGCTATTTCGGCGCCCGTGGCGGCATCCCATATCTTCGCCGTCTTGTCGTAACTGCCCGTGGCTACATACCGGCCATCCGGCGAGTAGTCCATCGAGGCCAGTGCAAGTGAATGGCCCTTCAGCGTAATGCGGATCTGCGCAAAGGACGGTATTGCAGTCAGTTCTGCGAATGCAACCACGAGCATCGCCAGCAGCGTGCTCTGTAACCAGCGCACTGACATTGGGCCTCCTCCTGAGCGCGCTTAGCCGCCCAGAACCCGGTCAGATGCCACCAGCCAGCAACACCGCAAGGCCGCGCAAGTTCCAACTTGCGTCCACGGCAGCGGTCAAATCGGAATGGCTGTCGTATCAGCGCCATTGGCATGCCGAGACGCGGCTCCAAATGTCTGCCGGTCGAGGCCCACTGCCTTGATCACTGCATACACAGTCGCACCTTCCGTCAAATGTAAGCTTTCGACCGATCGCCGGGTGAGGCGGGCCAAGATCGCTTGCCCGCCGCAATCGAGGCGCACGTCCCGGATGGGGCCGCGCTGGGGCCCGATCTCAGCGATGGTCCCGCGCAATACGTTGAGTGCACTCAGCCGGTCGGGGGGACGCGTGCTCAGCATGACGTCACGCGCGCGAATATGAACGCGCACTTTGGCGCCAACGCGGTGCCGGTCGAGACGCGGAACCCATAGATGCGACCCGCACAGGCTCAACACGGTGAGGCCGAATGAGTCGTCGTGCTTCAGTATCTCCGCTTCGAGCACCGCCCCTGCTTCGATCAGGTCCGTAAACGGAGGCAGGTCGAGGCGCGCCATGACGTCGGCGGTCGGTCCAGTCGCCTCGACGCGGCCCTCGGCCATCACGACGAGAGTATCCGCCAAGCGTGCGACCTCTGATACTGAATGGCTTACATAGATGATGGGCACCTTGGTCTCGTCGTATAGCCGCTCGAGATAAGGCAGGATCTCGGCCTTGCGTGCCTCATCGAGCGAAGCGAGCGGCTCGTCCATGATGAGCAGCCGGGGCGATGCCAGCAGGGCCCGTCCTATGGCGACCCGCTGCTTCTCGCCACCGGAAAGGTTCCGCGGACGACGTTGGAGCAGATGACCAATCCCAAGCAGCTCAACCACCTGCGCAAGTTGGCCGAAGCGCTTCTTGGCCGGCGTGAACCACCGGCCGTAGAGCAGATTTTGGCGCACAGTAAGGTGTGGGAACAGCCGCGCGTCCTGGAACACATAAGCGACCCGGCGCCGATGTTTGGCCACAAAGACCCGCCGCTCGGTGTCGACGAGAATCTCGCCGTCGAGCGAGATGTGGGCGCATGTCGGGCGGATAAGTCCGCCGATGGCATTCACCAGTGACGTTTTGCCGGATCCCGAGCGCCCGAACAATGCGGTCACGCGGCCATCGCTCACGAATTGGGCCTTGAGATCGAAAGACCCGAGCCGATGCTGCACGGCGACCCGGATCATGCCTCGACCCCGATGCGATGGCCGACGATCCCCCCGATTGATTCCGAGGCGAGTAGGGCGGACATCGAGACCACGACCGCGATTGCGGTAAGTCGGAAAGCCGCGAATTCGCCGCCCGGGACCTGCGTAAAGGTGTAGATGGCCGTAGGAAGCGTTTGCGTTTCGCCCGGTATGTTAGACACGAACGTGATCGTCGCGCCGAACTCTCCCATCGCACGCGCGAAGGAAAGGATCGTACCGGCAATAATGCCGGGCAAGATGAGCGGTAGCGTCACGGTCACGAAGACCCAGCCGGGACTGGCTCCGAGCGTTCCCGCCGCATCCTCGAGCCCACGGTCGATGGTGTCTATGGATAATTGCAGAGCCCGAACCAGTAATGGGAACCCCATGACGGCGCACGCAAGTGCCGCGCCCGTCCACCTGAAGGCGAAGACGATTCCGAAATTGTCAGCGAGGAACGCGCCAAGCGGTCCGTGCCGCCCGAACAGGAGAAGCAGAAGATAGCCGGTGACCACCGGGGGAAGAACCAGGGGTAAAAAAACAATCCCATTTAGGATCGACTTGCCCCAGAATTTTCCCCGCGACAGCACCATCGCAATGAGAAGCCCTGGCGGCAGGCTCGCAACTGTCGCCCAAAGGGCAACTCGTAGGCTCAGTTCAAGGGCAGTCTTCTCTTCCGGCGTCAGGGTGAACATAGGCTTCACTCCAGTATCGTGAAACCTTGCTTCTCGAAGATGCTGCGCGCCTCTGGCGATCTCAGCAGGTCGATAAATGCGGCGGCATCAGGTTTGGTCGAACCGGCGACAACGGCGACAGGATAGATGATGCGCGGGTGAGTGCTTTCCGGGAAGCTGCCAACGGTCACGACGGCCGGATCCGACACCGCGTCGGACCTGTAGACAATGCCGAGCGGCGCTTCGCCACGCGACACCAGGAGAAGCGCCGCTCGGACGTTTTCAGCTTGAGCGATGCGATCCTTGACGGAATCCCAGACCCCAAGCGATTCGAGTGCAGCGCGGCCGTACTTGCCAGCTGGAACCGCGTCCGTATTGGCCATTGCGAGGCGCCCATGTCCAACGAGCGATGGCAGCGGGAATCCGGGAATGATATCGACGTGAAGATCGGCGCCCTTAGGTGCGATGAGCACAAGGCGGTTGCCGACGAGGTCCGAGCGTGTTTCCGGTTTGATCAGCTTGCGCTCGGCGAGATAGTCCATCCAGTCCTCGTCAGCCGAAATGAAAATGTCGGCCGGCGCCCCTTGCTCGATCTGCTTGGCTAGCGCTGCGCTGGACGCGTACGAGATTGCGGCCCACTTGCCTGCGTGCGTCTGCCAATGGGCGTTAACATCATCGAGGACGGTCTTGAGGCTCGCAGCCGCGAAGACGAGCAAGTCCGCACCGGCACCCTGCGCGCGGCCGGGACTTCCAGCCGAAAAAATAAGGGCAAGCAGTAACGCGCACACAACGCCCCGGCGCCTGAGCGTCGAAATAGGCGCATCGCTCATGTTCATGTTCGGGCGCTCGGAAACTGACATAGGGCACATGACCCTCTGGCCCGATATGTCGGCCTGCGACAGCATTTATGTAACGTTCGCCCGCGCCAAACGTTGCAAATACGAGTGCACCCGAACCAGGGGTGGGAGCGGAAATGGTCGAGATTGGAGGGAGCCCGAGGCAAATCGGCTGGCCTATCCCGCCGACGAGCACCTCGTATCGGGTGATCGGGACCGACGGCTTCGAGCGGGACATGTCAGATCGAGCTGACTGGATCACGGCCATGAAATCTGGTGCCGTCGAAGCTCAGTCCTTGTTCCTGGACCGTGAAACGCTTCGCTGGCGGCCGGTCTCGGAATTGGCCATCTTTATCGAGGCCGAGCAGGCGGTCGCAACAGATGGTGTCGGAGGCCGGCAACCGGAGAGCGGCCCTGCGGCAACTCAGGAGTCGGCCCCTGCCTTCGAAAACGCACCGAAACGAGCGCCCGGCACCACGTTTCTTTGGGTGGCTCTTGTTACAGTCGTGGTCATTGTTCTCGCGGCCTGGGCTGCCGGATCCACTCTTCCCGCTAACGTTCAGGTAATTGCCCGGCAGGTCCCGGAGCCGGTCCGCATCGGTGCAGCGGCTGTGCTCTTCGTGATCCTGAGCGAGGAATTCTACTGGTTCGTCTCGACCCTGGTTGGGATCAGGAGTGTTCGCCCCGCTCGCCGTTTTGCGCTGCAAGTGCTGGCGTTGCTCACGACCTGCGTGTTGCTCTATGCGGTGTTCGCGCTCTTCTCGACTGGTGGATTTCGGCTCGATGCCGGTTTTCTCGTGAGGAACGCCGTCGTGGTTGGCCTTGCCTACGCGGCGTCTCTCTTCTTCTGGTCAATTGCTCTGCTGGCTGGGACGAGCGCCACGCTTGCCAGGAAGCTGCTGGCCAGCGCCATGGCATCCGCAATGTTGGCGGGTACTGTTTATATGGGACTCGTACCAATTGTGCGACATGGCGGCGCCGCACCGAACAGCTTTTGCAGTTCCTGTACCCACCGTAACTCGCAACCTGGATGACGCCACCGTCAATCCCTCCCAAGAGGCATACGTGCCTTTGCCAAGGCGCTCACGCAGGCATATTATGCAGCGGTTAGTTGGTGAGCCCATGCTGAACGCGATCCGTGCAGGGGGCGTTCTATTGATTATGATGGCCACGGCTTGGTGGTACGTTTCTGACCAAGCCGGAGGTGCTCGCCCCCATGACAATACGGCGGGGGTAGCTGTCTCCCGTGGTGGCGGCGGCGGAGGAGGCGGGGGTGGC